>CAJCIY010000147.1 GCA_903970495.1 Candidatus Melainabacteria bacterium
AGAACGGGTGGATCTCGATCTGGTTGACCGCCGGGACGACGTCGGTCTCGCTCGCGAGGCGGTCCAGGTGCTTGACCTGGAAGTTGCTGACGCCGATGGATCGCGCCAGACCGTCGTGGTGGAAGTCGACGAGCGTCTGCCAGGTGTCGGCGTACCCGCCGTCGTAGAGCGTGGGCAGCGGCCAGTGGATGAGGAACAGGTCGATCTGGTCGAGGCCGAGCTTCTCGAGCGTCTCGCCGAAGGCCCGCCGCGCGTCGTCCGGCTCGTGGAAGCCGTTGTTGAGCTTGCTGGTCACGAAGATCTCGTCGCGCGGGATGCCCGAGGCCTTGATCGCCTCGCCCACCTGTTTCTCGTTGCCGTACATCTCGGCGGTGTCGATGTGCCGGTAGCCGACCTCGAGCGCCGTCGCGACGGCCGCAGCGGTGTCCTCGGGCTCGATCTGGAAGACCCCGAAGCCGAGCTGCGGGATGGTCCCGCCGGTGGCCAGCTGCAGGGTCGGAACTGCCTCGCTCATGTCTGAGTCCTCTTCCGTCCGTCGTCGTGCCCCCGGTTCTCGCGTACCCGCTGACCGCCGATGAACCCTCCATGCGCCCGGAATCTCCGGCCCCCCGGGTTCCTTGGCCCGGCATGAGAGCCATCGGAGTACGCACGTTCGGCGGGCCGGAGAACCTCGAGGTCCTCGACCTGCCGGAGCCGCACGCCGGCCCGGGCCAGGTCCGGATCCGCGTCCGTGCGGCGACCGTGAACCCCACCGACACCGGCATGGTGTCCGGTCGCTACGGCGAACGGATGCAGGGCGACGGACCGTGGATCCCCGGGGCCGAGGCAGCGGGGATCGTCAGCGAGGTCGGAGACGGGGTCGACCGGCTGTCCGTCGGCGACCGGGTGCTCGCGGTCGTCGTGCCGTACTCGGCCACCGGTGGTGCGTACGCCGACGAGGTCGTCGTGCCGGCAGCGCAGGCCGTCCTCGTGCCCGACGGCATCGACCTCGTCCCGGCGGCCACGCTGCCGATGAACGGTCTCACCGCGTGGCTGGTGCTCGAGTCGCTGGCCGTCCCCGGTGCCGGCACGATCGCCGTCACGGGCGCCGCCGGGGCGTTCGGCGGCTACGTCGTCCAGCTCGCCAAGACCCAGGGCCTGACCGTCGTCGCCGACGCCAAGGACAGCGACGTGGCCCTGGTCACGGCGCTCGGCGCCGACGAGGTGGTCGAGCGCGGCGACGACGTCGCGGCGCGGATCCGGACGGTCGTCCCGGGTGGCGTCGACGGTCTCGCCGACGGCGCGGTGATCGGCGAGGCCGTCGTCCCGGCCGTCCGTGACGACGGCGTGGTCGCCACGATCCGCGGCTGGTCGGGCACCGTCGAGCGCGGCATCCGCGTCGTCCCGACCCTCGTCTACGACCACGCCGACCGGACCGAGGCGCTCCGTCGGCTGGCCGGTCACGCCGCCGACGGCGACCTCACGCTGCGGGTCGCCGACGTGCTCCCCGCCGAGCAGGCGGCCGAGGCGCAGCGCCGGCTGGCGGCAGGCGGCGTACGCGGGCGGCTGGTCCTCGACTTCTCCTGACGCCGGACTCGACGCGGTCGGACCAACGCGCCAGGGTGAGCGGCATGTCGACGCGGACGACGGCCTGGCCGAACGGCACCCCGTCATGGGCGGACGTCCCGATCCCGGATCGGGCGGTCGGTGACGCGTTCTACGCCGCCGTGCTCGGCTGGCGGTTCGAGGCGCCGGACGAGCAGCTCGGCAGGTACGCCAACGCGTTCCTCGGCGACCGGCACGTCGTCGGGTCGATGGACCTCTCGCCGGGCCAGCCGGTCGCCTGGACCCTCTACTTCGCCGTCGACGACGCGGCGCGGACGGCCGCCGCGATCGCGGCGGCCGGTGGCACCGTGCTCGCCGAACCGACGGACGTGTCGGGCCTCGGCACGATGGCTGTCGCCCTCGACCCGACCGGCGCGAGGTTCGGCCTCTGGCAGGCCGGCACCCACCTCGGGACGAGGGTCTACGGCGAGCCGGGCGCGATCGCGTGGGAGGACCTGCGCTCGACCGATCCCGCTGCGGCGCAGGCTTTCTATGCCTCGGTGTTCGGCGTCGGGGTCGAGCCGCTCGAAACGGCCGGCGGCGATTACGGCACCTTCCACCTGCCGGGCGACGACGCCCCGCTCGGCGGCATCGGCGGGCTGATGGGCGATGACGGCCCCAGCCACTGGCTGGTCTACTTCGCGGTCGCCGACGTCGACACCGCGCTCGAGGCGGCTGTCGCCCACGGCGGCGGCGCGCTGTCGCCGGCCTTCGACTCGCCGTACGGCCGCATGGCCCACGTGGCCGATCCCGCCGGCGCCGCCTTCATGCTCGTGAGCCCTACGATGCCGGCTCCCGACCGCCCCTGAGGCTCCGCGACCGCAAGCGACGGCGGCATCTCGGCTGGACAAGGGGAGCCCCGCGACCGACGTCAGGTCGGGATGCTGCGACGACAACGGCGGAGCGAAGGCGACCACGTACGGAGAGAACCCCGGCAGAGCGACTGCGTCGTCGCAGCATCCCGACCCAGCCCTACGGCGCAGCCCAGCTAGTCGACCTGCTCGCCCGCCTCGTGGTAGTCCTCTTCGACGTTGACCGCCCAGACGTCGTGGCGTGCGTCGTCGAGGATGTTCTCCACCGACAGCAGCGCCGTCAGCATCGAGTGGTCCTGGTTGTTGTACTTGTGCATGCCGTTGCGGCCGACGGGGTGGACGTTCGGCACGTGCTCGGACATCCAGGCGACGATCGTCTCGACGTTCTGCTTGTAGGTGTTGTCGTAGATCGGGTACGCCTTCGGCATCCGGACGACGTAGCCGGTCTCGACCTGGTCGGCCTCGACGAGCCCGAGGTGCGCGATCTCCTTGATGCCGAGCTCGATCAGCTCGTCGTCGGGCATCGTCCACATGTCGTCGCCCACCGTCACGAAGTACTCGAGGCCGAGGCAGGTGCGCCCGTCCTTGACCATGTACGGGGACCAGGACGCGAAGTTCTGGATCCGGCCGAGCTTCACGTCGGGGGAGTGCACGTAGATCCAGTTGTCGGGGAAGCTCGCCGACTCCGGCACCACGAGCGCGACGGTCAGGAAGTCGCGGAAGCGCAGACCGTTCGCGGCGTCGAGGACGTGCTGCGGCGGCGCCGGCTCGAGCGTACGGACCAGCGAGGCCAGTGCCATCGAGGAGATGACGTGGTCGGCGGGCAGCTCGAGGACCGCGCCGATGTCGGTGCGGCTGGCGTTCGGCGCGCCGGCGCCCGGGCCGTACCCGCCCGTCACGTGGGCCGTGACGCCGGTCGCCCCGACACCTGGCGCCCAGTGCACGGCGTCGACCTTGGTCTCCATGATGACCTCGCCGCCCTGCGCGAGCACCTTGTCGCGGGCGGTCTCCCACATCAGGCCGGGCCCCGTCTTCGGGTACTCGAACTCCTCGATGAGGGTGGTGATGTCCTTCTGGTTGCGCTTGGGCAGCAGTGCGTTCATGACGGCCGAGAACAGCGACAGGTTCTTGACCCGCTGGGCTGCCCAGTCGGCCGGCATCTCGTGGACCGGGAAGCCCCAGACCTTCTCCGTGTACGTCTTGAAGAACGTCCGGTAGAGCCGCCAGCCGAAGCGGGCGACGAGCCAGCCCTCGTAGTTGGTCTGGTCCTTCGGCGGTCGGATCCGCGCGGCGATATAGGACAGCACGCAGCGCACCGCCTCGACGACACCGAGCTGCTTGAGCGCGTTGCCGGCGCGCAGCGGGTAGTCGTAGAGCTTGCCGTCGTAGAAGATCCGGCTCATCCGTGGCCGGAGCAGGAACTGGTCGGCGGGGAGGATCTCGTGCCAGAGCCGCTCCACCCGCTTCACCTTCGTGAAGAAGCGGTGGCCGCCGATGTCGAATCGCCAGCCGTCGCGCTCCGCGGTCCGCGAGATGCCGCCCACGACCGCGTCGCCCTCGACGACGGTGGTCGGGGTGCCGCGCTGGGTCAGGGCGTACGCGGCGGTCAGTCCTGCCGGTCCTGCCCCGATCACGACGACGCGCGGGTCTGCCCCCGCGCGTCTCGCCGCCGACGCGTTGTCTGCGTCTGCCGGCTGGCTCATCCGTTCTCCATTCGCTGTGTGGCGGCCCGCGAGGACCACCTGCTGCCCTGTTGACCTGCCCCGTGGCGGGAGATCGACGCTCGCCGCGTACGTAGGGGTCACCTGAACGTGACCTGTCCGTGACGGCCAGGTGGCGCCCAGACGACGATCATCGCAGGTCGGGGACGAGATCCCGGCCGCGCGACGAGCTCCGCGCGGGTCGTCAGCGCGCCAGGACCGGGTACGCGACCAGCGACTCGTGCTCGAAGACGCCTGCGCGGAGCGCGACGTACGTGCTTCCGGGCCCGCGGGCCGCCGCCAGATCGACCCCGGCCTGCTGGCAGGTGCCGTCGAACAGCCGGTATCCGGGCGAGCTGACGAGCCAGACGGTGTGTCCGGCGCCGGCCGCCGCGAGCAGGTGGTCGGCGAACTCCTGCGGTGTGACATCCGCCACGTGCTGGGCGTAGTCGACCCAGTCGACGAGCGCCGGCCCCTCCGTCGGGTCTGCGTACGCGATCTGGGTGAGGTCCGCGCTCGCGGGCAGCAGCCGGTGGACG
Source organism: Candidatus Melainabacteria bacterium (assembly GCA_903970495.1). GTDB lineage: Bacteria > Actinomycetota > Actinomycetes > Mycobacteriales > CAJCIY01 > CAJCIY01. The sequence continues at coordinate 4,636 of CAJCIY010000147.1, forward strand.
GCGGGAGAGAGCTGGTCCGGGCAGAAGCCGACCACGTCGCCCGGCCTGGCCTGCTGCAGCAGCGCGTGCGCGACGGCCCCGGCCTGCGTACGCGGCGTGGTGTCGGTGCTCACCCCCGCGACGACGCCGAGCACGACGACCAGTGCGGCGGCGACCACCTGCCCGCGGCGGGGCAGCCGCAGCAGGCCCAGGCCGACCAGCACGCAGAACGCGGGGAGCGCGACCGCGGTGTAGCGGATGGCGTACCCGGCGTGGGTGACGGCGCCGAGGACGAGCGCGACGACGAGCGGGGCCGCGGCGGCCGCGGCGAGCCAGCGGCCGTCGAGGTGCCGCGCCTCGCGGTCCGGTGCGCCGCCGGTCGCCCCGGCGCCCGGCCACGCGACGACCGCGACGCCGGCGGCGGCCAGCAGCAGCAGGCCGACCCCGAACAGCGCCCCGGTCTGGCCCGGCCCGCCCCACTGCACGACGGTGTCGGTGAAGATCGTGAGCGACGGCGGCTGCGCCCAGGGGGTCCCGGTGTACCTCAGCTGGTAGAGCAGCGACGGCAGCCACGGCAGGTAGCCGATCGCACTGATCGCCATCGCGGCCAGGATCCGCCAGCGTCGCCGGACCAGCAGCGCGAGCACGACCGGCGCGATGAGGTAGAGCCCCCAGTAGTGGGTGTACGCGATCGCGAGCGTGACGGCACCGACGGCGACCAGGCGTCCGGTCGTCGGCCGCTCGAGAGCGCGCGCGAGGACGACGATGCCGACCAGCACGAGGTCGAACAGCAGCATGTACATGCGCGTCTCGGTCGCGTACCGGAAGGTCCACGGCGCCATCGAGACGACGAGCAGGGTCCAGAGGCCGAGCTGTCTCCCGTACCCCCGGCCGCCGACCTGGCGCCCTGCGAGGTAGGCCAGCGGCAGGCTGAGCACCGCGAACACCGAGCTCAGCGACCGCACCGCGGTGGTCGAGGTCCCGAACAGCGCGATCCAGACGTGCAGCACCAGGTAGTAGAGCGGCGGGGAACCGTCGTGGCGCAGCGCGGTGAACATCGCGCCGAGCGGCCGGCGGGCGATCTCCGCGGACAGCGACTCGTCGAGCCACAGCGGCCCGGCCGCCACCAGCCGCAGCACCACGCTGGCGATGAGCACCGCCGCGAGGCCGGCCACGAGCAGCGGCCGGCGGGCCGACTCGGGCGGGGCGAGCGGCGTGCGAGCCCGCTCCCGCGTCGCCGTCACAGCGTGGAATGTACGGGCCGCGGCGCCGGTCGGCCCTCCGGGCCGGTGACAGGATGCGGTGGTGGCCGATCCGATGACGCTGGTGTCCCCTCACGGCAACGCCGTCCTGGCGACCGTCCGCCGCGACGGGCGACCGCAGCTGTCGAACATCGCGTACGCCTGGGACGGCACCGTGTTCCGGGTCTCGCTGACCGAGGGCCGGGCCAAGACCCGGAACCTGAAGCGAGACCCCCGCGCGGCGCTCGAGATCACCTCGCCGGACCTGTGGTCCTACGTCGTGCTCGACTGCGACGCGACCTTCAGCGAGGTCGCGGCCGGTCCCGAAGACGCGGTCGTCGACCAGCTCGTCGAGCTCTACCGCGCGATCGCCGGCGAGCACGGGGACTGGGAGGACTACCGCCGGTCGATGGTCGCGGAGGGCCGGCTGGTGCTGACCCTCACGCCGACCCACACCTACGGCGTGGCGCGCTGAGATGGCCGCGACGTTCTCGCTCGACCACGCGTACCCGCTGAAGCCGGCCGACCTGCTCGCGACGCTCTCGGACACCGACTACGTCGAGCAGAAGATGGTCGCCATCGGCTTCGACGAGGTCTCGGCCAGCCACGACGGCGCGCAGCTCGAGATCCACCGCTCGACCGAGCCGCCGCTGCCCGGCTTCGCCGCCAAGGTGCTCGGCGGCAAGCAGCGGATCGTGGAGGTCCAGGAGTGGACGGCCGGCGACGTGCCGCACGGGACGTTCCGCGCCAAGGCCGACGGCACGCCGGTGACCATCACGGGCACGTTCGTCATCGAGCCCGACGGCGACGGCAGCGTGCTGCGGATCCGCGGGCAGGTCGAGGCCAAGGTGCCGCTCGTCGGCGGCAGGATCGCCGGTCTCGTCGCCGACCAGACCGCCAAGACCCTCGATGCGGAGTACGCCTTCACCCGGACCTGGATCGCCGAGCACTGAGGAGGACCGGCGCAGCGGGAGGGTCAAGGGATCGCTCCCGCGGGCCGATCCGACTGGGTGACGGAGGGCGACCATGACCAGGACCGTGGCAGGCGGCGACGGACCCCGGGCGCACGCGGGCGCACCGGGGTGGCGCAGCGCGTTCGACCACTCGCCGATCGGGGTCGCCGTCGTGGACCTGACCGGGACCGTCGTGTTCGTGAACCCGCCGCTCGTCCGCCTCGCCGGCCGCGACGACCTCGTCGGGGTCGCGGTGGACGAGCTCACCGTCGCCGACGAGCCGCTGACCGCGCTGCCCGAGTGGGCGCAGCTGGTGGGCGGGGAGCTCCCGGCGTACGACGCCGAGCGCCGGTTCCGCGCCGTCGACGGCCAGGAGCCCCTCGTACGGCTGAGCCTCGCCGGCGTCCGGGACGAGGACGGTGCCGTCCACATGCTCGTGCTGCAGGCCAACGACGTGACCGCCGCCCGCGAGGCCGAGATCGCGCTCGCGGCGCGCGCCATCAACGACGACCTGACCGGGCTCCCGAACCGCTGGCTCACCCGCGAGTGGCTGGCACGGGCGCTCGCCGAGCAGCCCGCGACCCAGGTCGGCGTGCTGTCGATCGACGTCGACCGGCTGGCCGCCGTCAACGAGAGCCTCGGCCACGGCGCCGGCGACCGCCTGATCGCGGAGGTCGCCCGTCGGCTGCGCGCGGCGGCCGACGACGACGACCTGGTCGGCCGGTTCTCCGGCGACGGCTTCCTGATCGTCTGCGAGGGCGTGTCGGACGCCGACCTCGCGGTGACCGGCGACGCGATCCTGCGGGCGATGCTCGAACCGGTGCAGCTCGGCCACACCCGGCACGGCGCGAGCGTCTGCGTCGGCGCCGCGACGGGTCTGCCCGGCGAGACAGCGGACGACCTCGTCCTGCACGCCGAGATGGCGCTGGCGCGGGCGCGGAAGTCCGGTGGCGCCGCCTTCGCCGGCTACGACCCACTCCACGACCTCGGCGGCGACGTGGTCGACCTGCAGCTCGAGTGGCAGATGCGTGAGTCGGTCGGCGCCGGGGAGCTGCGGGCTTACTACCAGCCCATCGTGTCCCTGCCCGAGCGGCGGCTCACCGGGTACGAGGCCCTCGTCCGCTGGGTCCACGCCGAACGCGGCCTGCTGCTGCCGGGCGCGTTCCTCGCCGTCGCGGAGGCCAACGGCCTGATCGCGAACATCGGCGCGTGGATGCTGCAGCAGGCGAGCGCCGACGCCGCCGACCGCATGGACCCCGACATCATCGTGTCGGTCAACGCCTCGCCGCTGCAGCTGGCCCGCCCCGGCTTCGTCGACGGGGTCGCCGCCGAGCTCGCGGCCAGCGGGCTCGCGCCGCAGCGGCTGCAGCTCGAGATCACCGAGACCGCGCTGCTGCAGGCGGGGCCGTCGCTCCTCGCCGACATGACTGCCCTGAAGGAGCTCGGGGTGCGCATCGCCCTCGACGACTTTGGTACGGGCTATTCCTCCCTGCGCTATTTGACGCGTCTGCCGCTCGATTCACTCAAGATCGATCGCTCCTTTGTCGCGGCTATGACGGAGAATGCGGACGACATGGGCGTTGTGTCCAGTATCATCGCGCTCGCACACAGTCTGAGACTCGGTGTCGTCGCCGAGGGGGTCGAGACCGAGGAGCAGCGCAAGCTGCTGCGGCTCCTGCAATGTGATCGCATGCAGGGGTATCTCTTCCACCGCCCGGTCCCGAAAGACGCGATAGAAGCCACCCTCCTGAAGAATGCGAGCGACCCGGGCACCGACACGTCTTCCGAATTACGTGCCTCGACATGTACAGGCGCTGAGTCGAGATGAACTCAGTGTTTCATTCCGGAAGTCGCACTATCTCGCGATATCCGGTCACAAACCGTGCGAGGACGCTGCACTGCGGCCCGAGCTCCGACTTCACTATATACCCGGCAATGGACCCCTGATAGGCCTGGACGCGGTCGGCCTGAATGTCGGAAGTTGTCAGAACAAATACGACGGTGCCGCGCAGCTGCGGATCGGCGCGCAACTCCTTCAGAAACTCGAACCCGTTCATCCGCGGCATGTTGAGATCGAGCAGG
>CAJCIY010000148.1 GCA_903970495.1 Candidatus Melainabacteria bacterium
CACATCGCCGCCGGTGCTCATGCCGCCGTCGGCGATGACGTGGACGTACCGGCCGCCGCTCTCGTCGAGGTAGTCCCGCCGCGCTCCCGCCGCGTCGGCCACCGCCGTCGCCATCGGCACGCCGAGCCCGAGCGTGCCCGCGTTGGTGCAGGCCTTGCCCGGGCCGACGCCGACGAGCAGACCCGCCGCCCCCGTCCGCATCAGGTGCAGGGCGGTCTGGTGGTTGGCGCAGCCGCCGACGATGACGGGGGTGTCCATGCCGGCGATGAAGGTCCGCAGGTTCAGCGGCTCGCCGCTCGAGCTGACGTGCTGGGCCGAGACCACGCTGCCCTGGATGACGAGGATGTCGAGCCCGGCGTCGATCGCGGTCTTGTGCAGCTCCACCGCCCGCGAGGGGGTGACGCCCCCGGCGCAGACGACGCCGGCCGCCTTGATCTCGGCGACCCGCGCGGCGACCAGCTCGGGGTCGACCGGTCGGTCGTACGCAGCCCGCAGCGCCGAGACCGCCTGCGTTGCCGGAGTCTCGGCCAGCCGTTCGAAGACAGGGGCCGGGTCCTCGTACCGGGTCCAGAGGCCTTCCAGGTCGAGCACGCCCAGCCCGCCGAGGCGCCCCAGCTCGACGGCGGTGTCCGGGGAGGTCACCGAGTCCATGGCCGACGACAGGATCGGCAGCTGGAACCGGTAGGCGTCCAGGTCCCACGCGAGCGACACGTCGGAGCGGTCACGGGTGCGGCGCGACGGGACGATCGACACGTCCTCGAACCCGTACGCCATCCGACCGGTCTTGCCGATCCCGATCTCGACGTCGGTCACGTCACGACCCCGCCGTGTAGTTGGGGGCCTCCACCGTCATCTGCACGTCGTGCGGGTGGCTCTCCTTGAGCGAGGCCTGTGTGATGCGGATGAACCGGCCCTGCGCCGCGAGCTCGGGGACGGTCCGCGCGCCGACGTAGAACATCGACTGCCGCAGCCCGCCGACGAGCTGGTGGGCGACCGCCGCGAGCGGGCCGCGGTAGGCGACCCGCCCCTCGATGCCCTCGGGCACGAGCTGGTCGTCGCTGCTCACCTCGGCCTGGAAGTAGCGGTCCCGCGAGTAGGACTTCTTGCCGCGGGAGCTCAGCGCCCCAAGCGAACCCATGCCGCGGTAGGACTTGTACTGCTTGCCGTTGACGAAGATCAGGTCGCCGGGCGACTCCTCGCAGCCGGCCAGCAGCGAGCCGACCATGACGCTGTCCGCGCCCGCGACGACGGCCTTGGCGATGTCGCCGGAGTGCTGCAGACCGCCGTCGGCGATCACGGGGATGCCCGCCGGGCGGCACGCCTGCGCGGCCGCGTGGATCGCGGTGATCTGCGGGACTCCGACACCGGTGACCAGCCGCGTGGTGCAGATGGAGCCCGGCCCGACTCCGACCTTCACGGCGTCGGCGCCGGCGTCGACGAACGCCTGCGCTCCGGCCGTCGTCGCCACGTTGCCGCCGATGACCTGCACGTGCCGGGTTGCCGGGTCGGACTTGAGCCGCGCGACCACGTCGAGGAGCAGGCGCACGTGGCCGTGGGCCGTGTCGGCCACCAGCACGTCGACGCCGGCGTCGACCAGCGTGGTCGCCCGCTCCCACGCGTCGCCGAAATAGCCGATGGCCCCGGCGACCAGCAGCCGGCCGTGCGCGTCCTTCGAGGCGTGCGGGAACTGCTCGGACTTCACGAAGTCCTTAACGGTGATCAGCCCGGCCAGCCGGCCGCGGTCGTCGACCAGCGGCAGCCGCTCCCGCTTGTGCTGCCGGAGGATGGCGGTCGCGTCGCCTGCGGAGATGTCCACCGGCGCGGTGATCAGCGGCATCGGGGTCATCACCTCGTCGACCTTGGTCGTCGCCCACTCGGCGACCGGGACGAAGCGCAGGTCGCGGTTGGTGATCATGCCGAGCAGCCGCTGGTCGACGTCGACGACCGGCAGTCCCGAGATCCGGTAGCGGCCGCAGACCTCGTCGAGCTGCTCGAGCGTCGCATCGGGCCCGATCGTGACCGGGTTGGGGATGCGGCCGGTCTGGGTGCGCTTGACCAGATCCACCTGGTACGCCTGGTCGGCGATCGACAGGTTGCGGTGGAGGACGCCGATGCCGCCCTGCCGGGCCATGGCGATCGCCATCCGTGCCTCGGTCACGGTGTCCATCGCCGCCGACAGCAGCGGGACGCGGATCGTCAGCTCACGGGTCAGCCGGGTACTCGTGTCGACCTCGGTCGGGACCAGGTCGCTCTCGCCGGGCAGCAGCAGGACGTCGTCGAAGGTCAGCCCGAGCGGGGCGGACAGCTCGGTCGCGGGTTCACTCACAGCAGCGGCACCTTCGGGCTCGGAGGGAGGCGGCCCTGCCGGGTCCGGTTTCGGGGGGATCGCGCCACCCGGGTCCGGCAGGGAGTCAGCATAGCCGCCGGGACGCTGTCCACCGCTGTCATCGAGACGTTCACCGGCGCCGCATCGCGCGTAGCCTGGGTGGGGATGAACGAGAACCAGCCGAGCGACCCGTTCGACGCGGAGAGCGTGGTCGACCCCTTCTCCGGGGACCCGCACGATCCCGCGGCGGAGCTCGCTGCGCTGGACCCTGACGCCGAGGAGCCGGCGGTTCCGCTCGACGCCGACGAGCGGGCCGAGGTCGTCGCCGACCTCGCCGACCTGGACGGCTTCCAGACCCTGCTCGAGGGCCGCGGCGTGCTCGGGCTGATGGTCGAGTGCGGTTCCTGCGAGGAGGCGCACTACTTCTCGTGGGACCTGCTGCGCGCCAACCTGCGGCACCTGCTGGCGGCGGGCGAGACCCGGGTCCATGAGCCGGCCCACTCGCCGGACCCCGACGACTACGTCACCTGGGAGTACGCGCGGGGCTACGCCGACGCCGTGCTCGACGCCACCGACTGACAGGTCTGCCGGCGCTAGTGGACGAAGCCGCGGCGGAAGCCCAGGGCGACGGCCTGTGCGCGGTCGTTGACCCCGAGCTTGCGGAACAGCCGCCGGGCGTGGGTCTTCACGGTGTCCTCGGACAGATAGAGGCTGCGGCCGATCTCGGCGTTCGAACGACCGGCGGCCATACCCTCGAGCACCTGCAGCTCCCGCTCGGTCAGCTGCACGTCGTCGGCACCGCCGCGGGCGGTGGGGACGAGCTGACGACGCGGCGGCATCCCGAGCTCGCTGCCGGCGAGCGCGCCCGCGACGCCGGTCAGGAAGCTGGCGTGGGTGCCGTCCTTGGCCAGCCACCCGCGTACGCCCGCAGACACCGCCGCGGCGGCGTTCTCGCGGTCCTGGCGGCCGATGAGCATGAGGATCTGGGCGTCGGGCTTGAGCTTCAGCAGCCGGCGGGCCGTCTCGACCCCGGACAGGCCGGGCATCGTCGAGTCGAGGAGCACCAGGTCGGGGTGCTCGTAGGGGAACCGCGACAGCAGCTCCTCACCGGAGGCAGCCGTCAGCACCCGCTCGACACCGGGGATCGCGCCGAGCCGCGTCCGCAGCTCGTCGCGGACGATGCGCTGGTCGTCGCAGACCAGAACCGTCGTCACTGAAAGGCCTCCGTCCGGCCGCTCCTGGGAGAGCGACCTTCCCCACCATCGGCAGGAGACGGCGTGACCTTCACTACCCGTGGCGTCGGTGTTGCAGCAGCTCGGCGACGTCGGGGCGGGCCGCGAAGGCCTGGCCGTCGTCGCCGAGGCCCGCCACGATCGACGCCGCGGCGTCCGCGGCGTCGGCCAGGAGTGCAGCAGCCCGACCGGGTACGGCCTCGGCGGCGACGAGCGCGGCCGGCCAGACCAGCGACGTCAACCCCGCGGCCTGCGCCTGCGCCAGCGCGGTGAGCAGGTCCGACGCACCGTCGGGGTCGCCGTGGACGTGCCGGGCGACGCCGCGGACCAGCAGGCCCTTGGTCACGTGCCGCGGCGCTCCGGCGAGGCGGGCGGCGGTCACGGCCTCGTCGGC
>CAJCIY010000149.1 GCA_903970495.1 Candidatus Melainabacteria bacterium
GTGTGCTCTTCCGATCTGCCGACGACGACGACTCCGTGGTCGCCAAGGCCGTGTCGGCCGCACAGCCGGTGCACGCGACGGTGACGCCCTACAAGGGCACGCCGATGACGCGCATCCCGCAGCGGTGACGCGCCGCTGAGGACACGATCCGCGGACGAGCTCCCCGCCTCAGGCGGGGAGCTCGTCCGCGTCGACGATGGTGTACGCGTAGCCCTGCTCGGCCAGGAAGCGCTGCCGGTGGGCGGCGTACTCCTGGTCGAGGGTGTCGCGGCTGACCACCGTGTAGAAGTGCGCGGCGTGACCGTCGGCCTTCGGCCGCAGCACCCGGCCGAGGCGCTGCGCCTCCTCCTGGCGTGAGCCGAAGGTGCCGCTGACCTGGATCGCGACGGTGGCCTCGGGCAGGTCGACGGAGAAGTTCGCGACCTTGCTCACCACCAGCCGGGTGATCTCCCCGGCGCGGAACGCCTCGTAGAGCCGCTCCCGCTCCTTGGTCCGCGTCGAGCCCTGGATGATCGGGGCGTCGAGCGCGGTGCCGAGCTCCTCGAGCTGGTCGAGGTACGCACCGATGACCAGCGTCCGGTCGCCCTCGTGCCGCTCGACCAGCCGCCTGACCACCGCGGTCTTGGTCCGCGCGGTCGCGCCGACGCGGTAGCGCTCCTCGGGCTCGGCCGTCGCGTACGTCATCCGCTCCGCGTCGGTCAGGGTGACGCGGACCTCGGTGCAGGTCGCCGGCGCGATGTAGCCCTGCGCCTCGATGTCCTTCCACGGGGCGTCGTACCGCTTGGGGCCGATGAGGCTGAAGACGTCGCCCTCGCGGCCGTCCTCGCGGACCAGCGTCGCGGTCAGCCCGAGCCGCCGCCGGCTCTGGATGTCGGCCGTCATCCGGAACACCGGCGCCGGCAGCAGGTGCACCTCGTCGTAGACGATCAGGCCCCAGTCGCGCGCGTCGAACAGCTCGAGGTGCCGGTAGCTCCCCTGCCGCTTCGCCGTCATCACCTGGTACGTCGCGATGGTGACCGGCCGGATCTCCTTGCGCTCGCCGGAGTACTCGCCGATCTCCTCCTCGGTGAGTGAGGTGAAGCGCATCAGCTCGTGCTTCCACTGGCGCACGGACACGGTGTTGGTCACCAGGATCAGCGTGGTCGAGGACTGCCGGGCCATCGCTGCCGCACCGACGACGGTCTTGCCCGCGCCGCACGGCAGGACGACCACGCCGCTGCCGCCGTGGAAGAAGTTGTCGACCGCCTCGTGCTGGTAGGGGCGCAGGTCCCAGCCCTCGTGGTCCTTGAGGCGGATCTCGTGCGCCTCGCCGTCGACGTACCCGGCGAGGTCCTCGGCCGGCCAGCCGATCTTCAGCAGCACCTGCTTGAGCCGGCCCCGCTCGCTGGGGTGGACGGCGATCGTGTCGTCATCGATGCGAGCCCCGAACAGGGGTGCGGCCTTCTTGTTGCGGACGACCTCGGCGAGCACGGCGCGGTCGGTGCTGCGCAGGATCAGCCCGTACGCGGGGTCGTTCTCGAGGCGAAGCCTGCCGTAGCGGTCCATCGTCTCGGCGACGTCGACCAGCAGCGCGTGGGGGACCGCGTACCGGGCGTAGCGGACGAGGGCGTCGACGACCTGCTCGGCGTCGTGCCCGGCGGCGCGGGCGTTCCAGAGCCCGAGCGGCGTCAGGCGGTAGGTGTGGATGTGCTCGGGGCTGCGCTCGAGCTCCGCGAACGGGGCGATCGCCTGGCGCGCCTCGCCCGACTGCGGGTGGTCGACCTCCAGCAGCACGGTCTTGTCGGACTGGACGATCAGCGGCCCGTCGGTCATCCGGCCATCCTCTCAGGGTTGCCGCTCGGCACGCGCGTCACGGATGCGTGCGGCGGGGGTTCGGGAGTCCAACGCCGCCGGCCGCGCCCGGCCTTCCCACCTCGCGCCGCCGTCGCTGCCGCGGACGCCTCCAAGCCGACGTACGCCGGTCCCGGAGCCGCGGCCGTCACGCTCAGCCGACACAGGGTGGGCACCGCTTGGAGGCGTTCGCGGCAGCCGGCGGGAGGATGCAGAGGTGGACGACTGGCTCGCGACCAACCGCGCCAACTGGGACGAGCGGGCGGCGCCGCACGCCGCCTCCCCCGACTACGCGGTGGAGCGCTTCCGCAGCGACCCGGCGTTCCTGTCGGACGTGGTGCGCTTCGACCTGCCGCGTCTCGGCGACGTCGCCGGCCGGCGCGGCGTCCACCTGCAGTGCCACATCGGGACCGACACGCTCTCGCTCCACCGCCTCGGCGCGCGGATGACCGGGCTCGACTTCTCGCCCGCCGCCCTCGCGCAGGCGCGGGCGCTCTGCGGCGACGCGGTCACCTTCGTCGAGGCCAGCGTGTACGACGCCCTCGACGTGCTCCCGGCCGGTGCCTTCGACCTGGTGTTCACCGGCATCGGCGCGCTCTGCTGGCTGCCCGACATCGCCGGGTGGGCGGCGGTCGTCGCGGGCCTGCTCGCCCCCGGCGGACGGCTGTTCCTCCGCGAGGGCCACCCGATGCTCTGGGCGTCCGACGAGCGGCCCGACGGGTCGGTGGTCGTCGACTTCCCGTACTTCGAGCGGCCCGAGCCGACGGTCTGGGACGAGGGCGGCACGTACGTCGAGACCGACCACGTCTTCGCGACGACCGTCAGCGTGGAGTGGAACCACGGCCTCGGCGAGATCGTCTCGGCGCTGCTCGCGCAGGGGCTGACGCTGACGATGCTGACCGAGCACGACTCCATCCCGTGGAACGGGCTGCCCGGCCTGATGGAGCCGGTCGGCGCGGGTGAGTACGCGCTGCGCGAGCGCCGCGAGCGGCTCCCGCTGAGCTACACGCTGCAGGCGGTGAAGCCGTGACTCAGAGACCGACGAGGTCTGCGGACAGCGACCAGAGCGCCTCGGCGGTCTCGGTGTCGTGGGAGGCGGCGTTCGAGCTGACCAGCGTCGGGTGGCCGCGCTGCTCGCCCGGGCCGTCCGGCCCCACGTACGCGCCACCCGGCAGGTCCATCGTCGCGGCGTAGAGGGTCGGGAGCGCGCCGTGCTCGACGCTCTGCGCGAAGACGTTGTCGGCGACGACAGCGAGCGGCCGGACGATCCCGAGGTTGCGGGTCAGGCCGGTCTTGGCGTACCCGGGATGGGCCGCGAACGCCTGCGGCACAGCGCTTCCGGCGTCGTGCCGTCGCTGCAGCTCGGCGGTGAACAGCAGGTTGGCGAGCTTCGACTGCCCGTACGCCCGCCATCGACCGTACCGGCGGCGCTCCCAGTTCAGGTCCTCGAGGTCGATCCACCCGAGCCGGTGGCCGACCGACGAGACGGTGACGACGCGGTCGCGTACCTCGAGCAGCGCCGTGAGCAGGAACGGCCCGAGGTGGTTGGTGCCGATCTGCAGCTCGAAGCCCTGGGCGGTGCGCCGCAGCGGCGTCGCCATCACACCGGCGTTGTTGACCAGGACGTCGACCGGGCCGAGGTCGGCCGCGAAGCGACGGACGCTGGCGAGGTCGGTGAGGTCGAGGGCGCGCACCTCCACGTCCCCGGTCATGCGTTCGGCGGCCGCCGCACCCTTCGCGGTGTCGCGACAGGCGAGCACGACGTGGGCGCCGTGGGTGGCGAGCTCCGCCGCGGTGACGGCGCCGATGCCGCTGTTCGCGCCGGTCACGACGACGGTCCGACCGCCCTGGTCGGGGATGTGATCAGCGGTCCACCGGCTCATGATCGTGACGCTAGCCCTCACAATGTGTGGGGGCAGACGCGTCACATCTGACGCATCTGACACGACGATTTGTGGGTCTCAGGCGACGACGTCGCCCGGATCGACCGGCTGTACCTCGGTGATGCGGTGGAGCGCGAACGACCGCTGCTCCTGCGTGCGGTGGTCGTACGCGGTGAGCAGCCCCGCTGCCACCGACTGCGGTTCGACGATGCGCCGGGACTCCTGCCCCTGGGCGTTGACGTAGCCGAGCAGCACCGGGCTGCCCGCGGCGGCCGCGCCCTCGAGCAGCGCCAGGGTCGAGGAGATCCCGGCGCGCTCGCCGCGGCCACCGGCACGCGAGGCCGCCTCGCCCGCGCGCAGTGCCGCCACGATCCGGGCCGGGTCGCTGCGGCCGGGGAACGTCGGTCCGACGCCACGGGCGGCGCGGGTCCGTTCCCGGCCCAGCACCGCGACGCCGCCGTCGGCACGCTCGCCGACCGGTGCGTACCCGGCCGTGCGCAGGGCGTCGACGAGCGGACCGGGCGCGGCCTGGGCGATGACCACCGTCGGGGCGATGCGCCGCAGCCGGAGCACCTCGAGCCTGGGGTCGGCGACCACCTCGGTCAGCAGCTGCTCGTCGTCGCAGCGCACGTACGCCCCCGCGACGCCGGCCCGCAGCAGACCGTGCCGGCGGGCGGTGTCGTCGACCAGGTACGTCAGCCCCTGCGGCACGTCGCCCCGCCCGATCCGCACGAGGAACGCGTGCACCTCCGCCGACGTCCAGCCGGCGTCGAGGGCCCGACGGAACGTGGCCGGCGTGAAGCGGTAGACCGTCGCCGACCCGGGCGACTCGACGTCGGCGACCAGCGCCATGTCGCGGGCGAGGTCGGCGGGCAGCGGTCCCGGCGCGACGGCGGTGTGGTCGGCCTGCAGCAGCACGTGGTCGACGGGCGGCGGGAGGGCGGCGAGCAGCGCCGCCGCGGCCGGTCCGGCCAGCAGCGCCCGGCCGAAGGACGTGATGCCGTCGCCGACGACGATCCCGAGCAGCGCCGCCTCGGTCATCGTCGGCGCGACCAGCGGCACGTACGCGCCCATCCGCCGCGGCGTGAGCCAGTCCAGTCGCGCCTGCACCGAGTCGCGGGTCACCGGTCCGTCGGCGGTGGCGAGGACCTCGAGCAGGGCGGTACGCAGCTCCCGCGCCGCCGGCCGGTAGGCCTGCTGCCCCAGCGCCGTCACCACGGCGTCGCGGTCGTCGCGCCCGCCGACGGCGGCGACCACGCTCGGCGAGGCGAGCCACGCGTGCGCCAGCCGGTCCCAGCGCGCCGGGAGCTCCTCGCGCAGCCAGCCGTCGGCGTCGTGGGTCGGGGCGAATGCCGCGTCGACCGACGTCGTACGACCGACGAGCCCTGCGGCATAGGCGATCTCGGCTACCAGCGCAGTCGTCTGCTCGGTGGCGCCGAGCACCCGCGACAGCGAGCGCAGGTCCCGCGCACCGAGGCCGCCGGACTTGCGCTCGGGCGGCGGGTCGTCGCCGAGGGCGTCGAGCAGCAGGGCGGTTAGGCGGACCACCTCCGCGGCCTCGAGGGCGCCGGTCGCGTCCAGGTCGCCGCGCGCGGCCTCGGGTTCGAGCGGCGGCGGGGTCGGCATCGGGGTGATCAGCGTCGTCCGCAGCGCGGCGCCGAGCTCCCGCGGCAGCTCGACCGTCGCGTCGTCGAGCGGCACCAGCCGGCCGCGGGCGATCAGCCGGCGTACGGGGGAGGGGTCGTCGGGGTCCACCGCGGCCATCGCGCCGCCGACCTGCCCGATGCCGCCGCCCGCGTCGACAGCGGCGAGCACGTGCAGCTCGTCGGCGTCGTCGGGCAGTGCGAGCACGCGGACCAGCCGGGTCGCCGCCTCGTCGCGGTCGGCGGTGGGCGGCAGCCCGCAGGCGGCGAGCATCCCGGCGAGGACGGTCCGGTCCGTGCGCCGGTAGAGCTGGCTCGCCGGCCGCCCCAGACCAGCCGGCCGGGGTACCGCGGCGGGCACGCCGGCGACCACCCGCGGTGGCCGGTCCCAGACCAGCGCGAGGTCCTCGAGGTGGGTGAGCACCGCCTCGGCGCCCGGCCCGAGCAGGGCCGCGGGGTCCTCACCGAGCAGCAGGGCGTCGAGCACCTGCAGCGAGAAGCGGTCGAGGCCGTCCAGGGCGCGGCCGACGTGGACGCGGTCGGCGACGCGCGTGGCGAGCACCGACAGGTCGGTCGGCACCGGGACGACGAGGTCGGGGCGGGCGGCGACGAGCGCGGCGAGCTCCTCGTCGCTCCAGCCGCGCAGCCAGTCGGCGAGCGACCGGGCGCCCGCCCGCGTCGGTGCCTCCGACCCTCGGCCCTCGCGCGTGGCTGTCATCACCGACCACGCTAGCCGCCGCGGGCGCGGCGCTCACGGCGAGCACCGCGGGGCGAACGCTGCCAGGTCGTGCCGGCGGCGGGGGGCGCGAGCGTGCACCGACCCGCGCGGTCGCCGACCGGGCAGCGTCGGCGACGCCCGGCGAGATCTGTGTCGCTGCACCCTGTCCGTCGGCCGTATCCTCGACAGGTGAGGGCGCGCAGGGTGCGCGCCCCTTTTGTGTGCTTCGGAGATGACTGCGGTGCCCAGCGGCAAGGTCAAGTGGTACGACAAGGAGAAGGGCTTCGGCTTCGTCGTCCGGGACGACGGGGGCGACGTCTTCGTACCCAAGGGCGCGCTCCCCGCCGGCGTCGAGGAGCTCAAGACCGGCAGCCGGGTCGAGTTCGGCGTGGCCGCCGGGCGCCGCGGTGAGCAGGCGCTCTCGCTCCGCGTGCTGGAGGCGCCGCCGACCGTCGGGCCTAAGCCGACCCCCGTCGGCGAACGCCGCAGCCCCGACGAGCTGCACGCGATGATCGAGGACATGGTCCGGGTGCTCGAGACGGTGCAGGGAGACCTCCGCCGCGGCCGCCACCCCGACCGCGCACGGGCCAAGCAGGTCGCGCAGATCGTCCACGCGGTCGCCACCCAGCTCGAGGAGTAGCGGTCCTCAGGTGTGCTGCGAGCAGCCCCTGAGCGCAGCCGCCTCGGTCGCGAAGACGGTGGGCCGGACGCCGCCGCGGACGCTGTCGTACAGGAAGAAGCGGTGGCCGCGGGCCTGCGCGCCGGAGACCAGGCAGAAGCCGGTGCCGTGGTGCGCCTGGGCGGCGAACACGGCGGGCGTCGTGACCTTCGGCATGCCGGCCTTGTCGAGGACGGCGACGCTGCTCGTGTACAGCCCGGACTTCGCTCGATAGGTCTTCTCGGCCGCCGCCCCGCCGCGGAGGACGCCCTTCGCGAAGGCGTCCTGGTGCGCGACGGTCGCCGCCGCCGAGACGACGGGCGCCGACGACGTGGTCGAGGTCTTGTGGCCGAGCGGCGGCAGCTTCAGGGCGAAGTCGGCCGCGGCGGCGATCGCGAGGACGAGCACCAGCAGGATCAGCAGCTTCGGGTCGGCCGTACGCCGGGCGGACCGCTCGTGGCTCGGGACGGCGACCACGGGGGCTGCATCCTTCGCCCGACCGCGACGACGGGAGCGGCGCGGCGTCGGCTCGGGCAGCAGGTCGGCCTGCGGCGCCGCCTCGGGCTGCACCGGGGCGGGCACCCACTGGGTGCCGTCCCAGGCCCACTGCCCATCAGGGCTGAGCACCAGCTCGGGTGCGGCCGGCTCGGCGGGCAGGCTCGCGACGGCGGTCGGCAGGTCGTGCTGCTGGCCACGAGCCGTACGCGTCGAGAAGCCGGCGACCGCCAGCTCGGGCTCGGCCGCGACCTCCACCCGCTCGGCGGGAGCGCCCTGACCGGGCTGGATCGCCCGGGGGCCGAAGCCGCACACCGCGCACAGCACCCGCCCGGGCGTCCACGCATGGCCCAGTACGCATGTCTCCGCCACGGCGGCCCACCTCTCGTCGGTCTCGGGACTGGTGTCGGCGGCGGGGCCGCCGACCTGAACGGCTCTAGAGCGGCTGGAAGGCCCCGGCGCCGTGGCACGCGAGCTGCGCCGACTGCAGCGTCGGGAACGACACCGCCCTGCCGGCGGCGCTGACCAGGCCGCCGCGAGCGGAGTCCCACAGCTCGTACGCGTGGCTGCCGGCGACCGGGCCGCTGCCGACCAGGCAGAAGCCCTGCCCGGCGGTGCGCGCGACGGTGAGGCTCACGGTCGAGGACGTGCGGTAGCCACCGGGCGTCAGTGTCGCGGCGCTGAGGCCGGCGTCGCCGTGCTCGCTGGCGTACCGGCTCTCGAGGACGGCGGCGTGCTCCAGCGTCCCCTGGAGCACGGTGTCGACCGTCGGCGCCGCGCTCGTGTGGTGGGCGAACGGGGAGTGGCCGGTCGCGATCACGGTGGAGACGACGGCGGCGACGACGACGACGGCGACCCGCAGCCCGTTCGGGCTCAGGTGCAGGTCGGGCGTACGCAGCGAACGGCGTGGGCGTGCGTCCTCCTCGCGGCCGGTCTCGTCGTCGTCCTGGGTCGCGGTGCTCGGGCGCAGCACGACGGTGATCGGCTTCGCCGCGGCGGGCTCGGCCGCCGGCGTCGTGTCGGCGATCGACGACGAGGCGGCGACGAGCTCCGGCTCCTCGGCGACAGGCTCCGGCGGTGCCGCGGGCTCCTCGGCCGGGACGACCGGACCCTCGAACTCCAGGTACGGCTCGAGGAACGCCTCGCCCAAGGCGGGCGGCGCGGTCTCCTCGACAGCGGTCTCCTCGACAGGCGGGGCGTCGACGGGCCCTGAGTGGGTCAGCTCGGGGTCGGTCAGCCCGGGGTCGGTCAGCTCGGGGTCGGTCAGCTCGGTATCGGTGGGCGCGGGCTCGACGGGCGCAAGCTGGACGGCCGGGACGACCTCGACCGGCTCGGGCTCGAGCGCGACGGGCTCGAGCGCGACGGGCTCGAGCTCGCTCGGTTCGAGGGCGACGGCAGGCGACCCACCGGCGCGGTCGTCGTCCCGGAACTCGGCGTCGTCCTCATCGGGGACGTCGGCCAGTGCGAGCAGCCGCGCGAGGTCCTGCAGGCTGTCGCCCGCCCGCGGCTGGCCGGCGTGAGCCGCCTCGGCGTCGACCTCCTCGGTCGTCTCCCGCGTCGTCTCCCCCGTCGCGTCGGACGGCATCGGGATCGGCGGCGGCGGCGAGTCCTCGTACGTGGGCACGTAGTCGGGGTCAGCCCCCGGGTCGCGCAGCGAGCGCGGCATGTCACGGGACGCCCAGGTGCTGTCGTCCTCGCCGGTCGCGAGGACCATCGGGGCACGCGCGGCGGGGATCTCGGCCTGCTCGGCCTGCTCGGCCCGCTCGGCCGCGGTGGCAGCCGCCGATGCGCCGATGGTGGACATCGAGGCCGGCACCCACTCGTCGCCGTCCCAGGCCCAATGGCCGTCGGGGCTGACGGTGGCGCTCGTGACCTCGCCGGCCCGCGCGGCGGGCATGGCGACCACGGCCGTGACGGTCACGGCCTCGGCTTCGCCATCGACCGGGGTGACACGGCGGCCGAAGCCGCAGACCGGGCACAGCACACGCCCGTCCTGCCAGGCATGGCCCAGCACGCACGTCTCCTCGGCGACCGCCACCGGAGCTTCGCCTCGTCGCATCGCGTCACACCTCCGCACTCTGCTTCGGTCGGTTCGCCCGAACTGTTGAGCGCCGGGAGCGGACCCGTCCGCAGGAGGCAGCCGTTACCTGGATGTGTTCCGCTCGTGACCACCCGGTAGCACACGGGGGTTGGACTCGCTCTCGTGATCAGGGACGCGCACCGGCACCTCGGGGTTCTGCCCGCCTACCCCTTCTACGGCGGCCCGCCGATCAGCGCCGACATCTCCGCGCGGGCGACCGTCGACGAGCTGATCGCCGACATGGACCGCGAGGGCACCGAGCGGGCGCTGGTCATCCCCAACTACGGCGTGCCGGACGTCAGCTGGTCGTTCGCGCTCAACGAGCTGGTCGTCGAGGCCACGCAGCGCGACGACCGGATCCGCGGCGGGCTGTGGACCTCGCCCCGCCCGCAGGACGCTGCCGCCACCGAGCTGGCGCTGAAGCTCGCGGTCGAGCCCGGGATCCGCGCGCTCAAGCTGTCGTTCCTGCTGGGCGGCGGCGCCGACGACCCGGCGTGCATCCCGCAGCTCGACGCGATCTTCGCCACCGCAGCCGAGCACGACCTCACCGTCCACGTGCACACCAGCCCCGGCGCGGCCAGCGACATCGACCAGGTCGGGTCCCTCGTCGACCGGTACGCCGACCGCGTGCGCCTGCACCTGGTGCACCTGGGCGGAGGGATGAGCGGCCACATGAAGCTCATCGGCGGGCGCTTCTTCGACTGGCTCGATGCCGGCAAGCAGGTCTACACCGACACGTCGTGGGCGATCGGCTTCGCGCCGCGGTGGCTGGCCGCCGAGATCGAGCGTCGCGGCGTCGGCCACGACCACCTGCTGTTCGCCAGCGACGAGCCCTGGGGCGACCACACCGGCGAGTACGCCCGGCTCCGCGCCGTCGTGGGCGACGGCGAGCTGTCCCAGCACGTCTTCACCTCGACCTTCGACACCCTCTACGGCTGACCGACGTGCTCTTGCCCGCCCGCGCGCCCCCGTGCGTCCGAACCCCCTGGCAGGTCGCAGTGCCCCGGGGCTTCCACAGGACGGCCACCGGCTGGCCCGCGGGCAACGGCGCGCGGGCTCCTCGCACAGATGGGACTGGTTCATGACAGCTGTCGTCGACGACGTATCCGTCGTCCGCACCCCGGACGACGTCGCCACCCAGGTCCTCGACTCGCCCTCGGGCGGCGCCGGGATCTACTACCCGAACACCCCGCCGGCCGGCATCTCCCTCCAGCTCGGCGCCCTCGGGATCGTGCTCGCGCTGCTGTCGGCAGCGTTCGCGCACCTTTTCAACCCCGGCGCGACCGGGATCGTCATCCCGGTCGCCTTCAGCGTCGGGGCGATCGCGATCTTCACCGGCGGGGTGATCAACTTCCGGGCCGGCATCATGGTGGCCGGTGTCATCGGCGTGCTCTACGGGACGTTCTGGATCTCCGTCGGCATCACCCTGCAGTTCACCTCGGTGAGCCTGGTGAAGGCGGTCGGTGCGGACTCCTTCAGCGACTCGTTCGCGACGTACCTCATCCTCTGGGGAATCATGTCGCTGGGGCTGTCGCTGCCGGTCTGGTTCGTGTCGAAGGTCGTCTTCGCGCAGCAGCTGCTGCTCGCGGTCGTCTTCTTCGTCCTCGCCGCGAGCTACTTCGCCGCCCCCGGCGGCGTCGGGCTCGGCAAGGTGGGCGGTGTCCTGGGCCTCATCGATGCGGCCTTCTGCTTCTACATCTCGATGTCGCTGGTGACCAACGAGACCGCAGGGAAGACGGTCCTCCCGCTGCCGTGACCCGGCGGGGACGGGAGCGGACACCGAGGCAGTCGCAGAGCCTCGGTGTCCGCTCACCGGATGTACTACCAGATGACCTTGCCGAGCCCCCCTCTCGGCGCAGTTGAAACAGAAGCGCAAGGAGCCGGTCACCTCGATTTGTTCCGCCGGTGACCACCCTGTAGCACCTCGAGCCTGGACTGGTCGCAACAGTCGCCCGACCCGACCACCCGACAGACCGCGTCCCACAACCCAAAGGAGAGCACTGTGCCCACGACCGCGACCGACGAAGAGATCGCCGCCGCCGCAGCCACCTCAGCAGCCGAGATCGCCCACCCCTCGCTGCCCGAGGGGTCGAACCTGTACGGCTCGACGAAGATCTTCCCGGACTACCAGGCCGAGGGCGACGAGTACTACCTGACGCTCGTGCACGGCATCGCGCACGAGTCGAGTGTGTCGTTCGTGGCCTGCTTGCAGGCCACGCGGGCGCTGCGCAAGGGCTACAAGTCCGTCCTCTACTTCTACGGCCCGGGCTCGATGAACTGCATGGCCACGCGCGGCTTCCCCACGACGGGGAACAGCGCGTTCCCGGGTGAGCACAACATCAACGCGCAGCTCGCGACCTTCATCGCCGAGGGCGGCACCGTGTTCTGCTGCCGCTTCGGCCTGTCGTTGCACGGCCTGCGCGAGGAGGACCTCATCGAGGGCGTCATCCCCTGCCACCCGCTCGACGTGCAGGACGCCCTGATCCACTACGCGCGGAAGGGCGCCATCATCAACTCGACCTACATGGTCTGATGACGACAGACCTCGCCCTGCGCGCCGACCTCGCGGTCCGGGGCGTGCGTGTCGACGCTCCGGTCCGGCGCCGCTCCGGCGCCGGACCGAGCGACGACGGCCACGTGTTCCTCGGCGGGATCGGCACAGCGCTGCCGATCTCGTCGTCGAGCCCGTACGAGATCACCGGCGGTCGGCTGCTGCTCGACGGTGCCGACCTCGGGCTCGACGTCGAGCCGGTACGACGCCCGGCGTTCTACGACCTCGTCACCGACGACGGGGTGCCGTTCGAGCAGCTCGCCCGGCTGCACGGCTCCGACGTCCTCGCGACGACCGTCGTGCAGACCTGCATGCGGTATGCGGACGAGGCGACCCGCTGCCGGTTCTGTGCGATCACCGCGTCGCTGGACGCGGGGGCCACGACGGCGGTGAAGACGCCCGCGCAGCTCGCGGCCGTGGCCGAGGCGGCGGTCCGTCTCGACGGCGTACGCCAGATGGTGCTCACGACCGGGACCTCGACGGCACCCGATCGGGGCGCCCGGCACCTCGCCCGCTGCGTCCGCGCGGTCACCGAGGCGGTACCGGGCCTGCCGGTCCAGGTGCAGTGCGAGCCGCCGGGCGACCTCGCGGTGCTGACCGAGCTGCGCGAGGCGGGCGCGACCGCGATCGGCATCCACGTCGAGTCGATGGACGACGCGGTCCGTGCCCGGTGGACGCCGGGCAAGGCGACGGTGCCGATGGCCGACTACTGGTCCGCGTGGCACGAGGCGGTCCGCGTCTTCGGGCGCAACCGGGTCTCGACGTACCTGCTGGTCGGGCTCGGCGAGCACCCCGACGAGCTGGTGGCGGGCGCCGCCGAGCTGGTCGCGGCCGGCGTCTACCCGTTCGTGGTGCCGTTCCGGCCGCTCGCCGGGACCCTCGAGGCCTCGCACCCGCCGCCGCCTGCCACGCTCGTCGCCGACGTGACCGCGCGGGTCGCCGCGGTGCTGGCCGCAGCGGGCATGCGCGGCGCCGAGCAGGGCGCCGGCTGCGCGGCCTGCGGTGCGTGCAGCGCGCTCCCGGTGGCCGGCGGATGACCGCCGTCTTCGACGCCGCCGGTCTGTCCGGCGTCACGTCCTTCGCCCGGCTCCGCGCCAGCGACGACGCCGGCTTGTCCGGGGTGCTGGTCGAGATCGCCGACGCGGCCGGGATCGCCGCCCACCGGCGGCTGCGCCGCGAGGTCTTCGTCGACGAGCAGGGGATGTTCGCCCGGCACGACGTCGACGACGTCGACGACGACCCGCGTGCCGTCGTGCTGGTGGCCCGGCAGGGCATCGACGTGCTGGGCGGCGTACGCCTGGCCCCGGCGACCGACCCCGACGTCGGTTGGTGGACCGGGAGCCGGCTCGCCGTCGCGCGGTCGGCCCGGCACACGGACGTCGGCGCGCGGCTGGTCCGCGCCGCCTGCGCCCACGCCGAGGCGGCCGGCGCCCTGCGGTTCGAGGCGACGGTGCAGGACGCCGGCTGGTTCGCCCGGCTCGGCTGGTCCACCGTGGGCGGCGCGAGCGTCGGAGGCCGGGACCACGCCGTGGTGCGCTGGCCGATCGGGCGGATCGCAGCGCTGGTCTCGGCGACCAAGGCGCCGCTCGGCGCGCTGCTGGCGGAGCTGGCTCCGGGCGGCGCCGGGTGGCGTGGCGACGCTGCCCTCGGCGGCGCCGGGTGGCGTGGTGACGACGCGGCCCCCGTACCGGGGAGCGACCTGCTCGCCGCCTGCGACGCGATCGTGCCGTCGATGGTCGAGCGCGACCCGGAGTGGGCGGGCTGGTGCTCGGTGCTCGTCAACCTCGGCGACCTCGCCGCCAAGGGCGCGGCGCCGGTCGGGCTGCTCGACGCCGTCGGCGCCCCGACCGCCGCCCACGCCGAGCGGGTGCTGCGCGGCTTCGCGGCGGCCGCCCGCGCATGGGACGTGCCGGTTCTCGGCGGCCACACCACCCTCGGGGTGCCGTCGTCGATGGCCGTGACCGCCCTCGGCCGCACCTCCGACCCCGTGCCCGCCGCCGGCGGTCGTCCGGGCCAGCCGGTCAGCGTCACGGCCGATGTCACCGGCCGGTGGCGACCCGGGTACGCAGGTCGCCAGTGGGACTCGACCTCGCAGCGGGAACCCGCTGTGCTGCAGGCACTCTCGCGCACCGTCGCCGACGCCCGCCCGGCCGCGGCCAAGGACGTCAGCATGGCCGGCGTTGTCGGCACCCTGGGCATGCTCGCCGAGGCCAGCGGCTGCGGTGCGGTGCTCGACGTGGCTGCGGTGCCGAGGCCGGCGGCCGCGACGGTCGGCGACTGGCTGACCTGCTTCCCGGGCTTCGCGATGGTCACCACCGGCGGCGCGGCGCCCTCGCCGCACGCGGTCACCGCCGACTGCGGCGAGCTCGTCACCGGAGCCGGGGTGTCGCTGCGGTGGCCCGACGGTGTCGTCACCGAGGCCGTACGCGGCCCGGTCAGCGGGATGGGAGCGGCATGAGGATCGCAGCGGTGGGCGGCAACTTCGGACGCGACCTGGATGCGGTCTTCGCGCAGGTGACCGCGCTGGTGGAGACCGCCCGCGACGACGGTGTCGAGCTGCTGGTGCTCCCCGAGGCGACGCTCGGCGGCTACCTCTCGGACCTGTCCGGGGCCGCCGCGCTGCCCCCGGCGCTCGACGCCGACGGCCCGGAGATCCATCGCCTCGCAGAGATCGCCGGCGACCTCGTCGTGACGGCGGGCTACTGCGAGGTCGACGACGGACACCGCTACAACAGCGCGGTCTGCGTGGGCGGCGGCGAGGTGCTCGGCCACCACCGCAAGGTGCACCAGCCGCTGGGCGAAGGGGCCTCGTACGACGCCGGTTCGAGCTGGGCCGCGTTCGACACCCCGGTCGGCCGGATGGGCATGATGATCTGCTACGACAAGGCCTTCCCCGAGGCGGCACGGTCGCTCGCCCTCGACGGCGCCGAGGTGATCGCCTGCATGAGCGCCTGGCCGGCCGCGCGCACGGACCCCACCCCGGACACCGACGACGACCGCTGGCGTCACCGCTTCGACCTCTACGACCGCGCCCGGGCGCTGGAGAACCAGGTGGTCTGGGCGAGCGCCAACCAGACCGGCACCTTCGGCTCCCTGCGGTTCGTGGGCCACGCGAAGGTCGTCCTGCCGGGCGGCGAGATCGCGGCGGACACGGGCAAGGGTGAGGGCGTCGCGATCGCCGACGTCGACGTCGCGGCGGAGCTCGCGGCCGCCCGCGGCGGGATGTACCACCTGCGCGACCGCCGTCCCGCGAGCTACGGCGCCGGGGTCGGCGTATGACGCGTGACGTCAAGGTCGCGATCATCGGTGCCGGCCAGGCCGGCCTGTCGATGTCGTGGCTGCTGGGCGAACGCGGGATCGACCACGTGGTGCTCGAACGGGAGACGCCCTGCCACGACTGGGTCTCGCGCCGCTGGGAGTCGTTCTGCCTCGTCACCCCGAACCACCAGTGCCGGCTGCCCGGCTGGTCCTACGACGGGCCCGACCCCGAGGGCTTCATGCTCCGCGACGAGGTCGTCGCCTGGCTCGCCGCGTACCGGGAGAGCTTCCACCCGCCGGTCCACCAGGGCGTCGAGGTCACGCGGCTGGATGCCGGTTTCCGGCTCGAGACGTCCGGCGGACCGGTCGAGGCCGACCAGGTCGTGATCGCGACCGGCGGCTACCACGTGCCGCGTTTCCCGGTGCTGCCGCTCGAGGTGACGCAGCTGCACTCCGCGCGCTACCGGTCGGCTGCCGACCTTCCGGCCGGCGACGTGCTCGTCGTGGGCAGTGGGCAGTCGGGCGTGCAGATCGCCGAGGACCTGCACCTGGCCGGCCGTCGCGTCCACCTCGCGGTCGGCACCGCGCCCCGGGCCGCTCGCCGCTACCGCGGCCACGACACCATCACCTGGCTCGAGCAGATGGGGCACTACGCCCGCAGCGCCGCCGAGCTCGGCAACGAACGCGGCCACGACCGCGCCAACCACTACATGACCGGTCGCCGGCCCTCCCACGACGTCGACCTGCGCGCGTTCGCGGCCGACGGCATGGTGCTGCACGGCCGGCTGCTCGGCGTCGAGGCCGGTCGGCTGCGGTTCGGCGACGACCTCGCCGCGAACCTCGACCACGCCGACGCCGTCGCAGCGTCGATCAAGGCCTCGATCGACGACTTCATCGACGCGCGCGGGATCGACGCGCCGACCGAGCCCGCGTACGTGCCGGGCTGGCAGCCGCCGGGCGGCGGGTCGTCGCTCGAGGAGGCCTCGCTCGGTGCCGTGGTCTGGGCGACCGGCTTCCGCCGCGACGACGGCTGGAACCGGCTGCCCGCTTTCGACGGCGGCGGCTTCCCGGTGCACGAGCGGGGCGTGTCTGCGGTGCCCGGCCTCTACTGGCTAGGCCTGCCGTGGCAGCACACCTGGGGCTCCGGACGGTTCGCCGGCGTGGCCGACGACGCGGCGTACCTTGCCGAGGTGATCGGCGCGCGCACGCTGGTGGGGGCATGAGGCTCGCCGCCGCTGCCGCCCACTTCGGCCGCGACCTCGACTTCGACCTCGCCCGGATCGAGACGCTGATCTCGCACGCCCGGGTCTCCGGCGCCTCGTTGCTGGTGCTCCCCGACGCCGCCCTCGGCGGCTACCTCGCGGACCTGCGCCACCCCGACCCCGGCGCGCTGCCCCCGGCGCTGACCGTCGATGACCCGCTCTTCGACCGGATCGCGGCCGCCGCCGCCGAGCTGACGGTCTGCCTCGGCTACTGCGAGACCGACGGCGTGCAGCGCTGGAACTCCGCCGTCGCGCTCTCCGGCGACGGTGTCCTCGGCCGGCACCGCAAGGTCCACCAGCCGCCGGGCGAGTCGCTGGTCTACGAGGCCGGTGACGCCTTCACCGCCTTCGACACCCCGGTCGGCCGGATGGGGATGCTGATCGACTACGACAAGACCTTCCCGGAGGCCTCCCGACGACTCGCGCTCGACGGCGCCGAGACGCTCGCGTTCCTCTCGGCGTGGCCGGCGTCGATCACGATGCGCGCGGCCCGGCTCGCCGCCGACCGGCAGTCGCGGCTGTTCGACATCTACGACTGCGCCCGCGCCGCCGAGAACCAGGTCGTGGTCGTCTCGTCCAACATGACCGGGGCGACCGGCGGGCTGCGCTTCCTGGGCCAGGCCAAGGTGGTCGGCCCGGGCGGCGAGATCCTGGCCCGCACCGGCGTCAAGGCCGGGCTCGCGGTCGCCGACCTGGACGTGCCGGGGGAGGTCGCGCGCGCCCGCCAGGTGCAGGCCCACCTCAAGGAGCGCCGGCCCGAGGCGTACGGCTGAGCATGCGGCACCGACCGTGAGGCGTCGACGCCGCTCGCGGTGGCGACCGTGAGGTGTCGACGCCGCTCGCGGTGGCGACCGTGAGAGTCGCCCTCCTGACGTACTCGACCAAACCCCGTGGCGGCGTCGTGCACACGCTCGCCCTCGCGGAAGCACTGCAGCGCAAGGGGATCGACGTCACGGTGTGGTCGCTCGGCCGCGGCGGCGACACCGCGTTCTTCCGGCCGGTCGACGTGCCCGTGCGCCTGGTGCCCTTCGCCGCCCGCGACGACGAGTCCGTCGGGGAGCGGATCCTGCGGTCGATCGCCGCGCTCCGGGAGGCCTTCGAGCCCGGGGCGTACGACGTCGTCCACGCGCAGGACTGCATCAGCGCCAACGCGGTCGACGACTGCGTCCGCACGATCCACCACCTCGACACCTTCACGACCCCCGAGCTGGTCGCCTGCCACGAGCGGGCCGTCGTGCGGCCGCGGGCGCACGTGTGCGTGTCCGCTGCCGTCGCCGCCGAGGTGCGTGCGGGCTGGGGGATCGACCCCGTGGTGATCCCCAACGGCGTCGAGGCCTCGCGGTTCGCCGCGGCGGAGCCCGGCTTCGGCGAGCTGGCCCCGTACGTGCTGGCGGTGGGCGGGATCGAGCCGCGCAAGGGCACGCTCGCGCTGGTCGAGGCGATGGCGCTGGTCCGGGCCGCCGAGCCGTCGTGGCGGCTGGTCGTCGCGGGCGGCGAGACGCTGTTCGACTACCGGGACTACCGCGCTGCCGTCGACGCGCGAGCCGCGGAGCTCGGCGTCGAACCGGTCGTGCTCGGTCCCGTCGACCACGAGCTGCTGCCCTCGCTCGTGGCGGGCGCGAGGGTGTTCGCGTTCCCGTCGACGAAGGAGGGCTTCGGGATGGCGGCGATGGAGGCGCTCGCCGCGCGGGTGCCGGTGGTCGCCGCCGACCTGCCGGTGCTGCGCGAGGTGTTCGCCGGCACCGTGCGGTTCGCCGCCGACCCGGTCTCGCTGGCCGCGGCGCTGCTCGCGCCCGCCGACCCTGCGCTGCGCGAGGCGGGGGAAGCGCTGTGCCGCAGGCACTCCTGGGATGCGGCAGCCGAGTCCCACATCGCCATCTATCGCACGCTGGTCTGACGCCCGGCGTCAGCACTTCCAGTCCACGGGCTGCTGCACCGCATCGTGCGGGTCTACGCGGGGAACCGCTGCCCCGACGACCGAACTGGTAGTGGCGACGACGCCACCGAGACCCGCGCCGTCCGGTCTCAGACCGGCTGCAGCAGGCCGGTCTCGACGACGGGCGTGAGACCGGCGGCGGCCGACCGCTCGAGCAGACCGCGCACGGCGGCGAAGCCCTCGTCGCCGAGGTCGACCGTGAAGTCGTTGACGTACAGGCCGATGTGCTGCTGGCAGACCTCGTCGTCCATCTCCTGCGCGTGGGCGCGGACGTAGTCGCGGGTCGCCGCCGGGTCGGTCATCGCCAGCTCGACCGAGGCACGGATGCTGACGTCCACCGTCAGCGCGTCGACGTCGCGGCGGGCGAGGATCGCGCCGAGCGGGATGGCGAGACCGGTGGTGCCCTCCCACCAGTCGCCGAGGTCGGCGACCGGCGCCAGCCCGTACGAGGGGTAGGTGAAGCGCGACTCGTGGATGA
>CAJCIY010000150.1 GCA_903970495.1 Candidatus Melainabacteria bacterium
ACGATGATCTCGGGCGCGCCGAGGTCGAGCAGCCGCTTGAGGCGGTTGTTGCGGTTGATGACGCGGCGGTAGAGGTCGTTCAGGTCCGAGGTGGCGAAGCGGCCGCCGTCGAGCTGGACCATCGGGCGGATGTCCGGCGGGATGACCGGGACGCAGTCCAGGACCATGCCGCGCGGGCTGTTGGCGGTGTTGAGGAACGCCACGACGACGCGGAGCCGCTTGAGCGCACGGGCCTTCTTCTGGCCCTTGCCGCTGCGGATCGTCTCGCGGAGCGACTCGGCCTCGGCCGCGAGGTCGAAGTGCTCGATGAGGGTCTGCAGCGCCTCGGCGCCCATGCCGCCGGTGAAGTAGTCGCTGAAGCGGTCGCGCAGCTCGCGGTAGAGCTGCTCGTCGGCGATGAGCTGCTTCGGGTCGAGCTTGCGGAAGGTGTCGAGCACCTCGTCGAGCCGGTCGAGCTCCCGCTGCGCCTTGATGCGCAGCTGGTTCATCTCCCGCTCGGCGGAGTCGCGGACCTTGCGCTTCGCGTCGCCCTTGGCACCTTCGGCCTCGAGGGCGGCGATGTCGTCCTCGAGCTTCTTGGCGCGGGTCTCGACGTTGCTGTCGCGCGCGTCCTCGAGCCGCTTCTTCTCGACGCCCATGCGGGCCTCGATCGACGACAGGTCCTCCTGCCGCTTGTCCTTGTCCACGGTCGTGATCAGGTACGCCGCGAAGTAGATGATCTTCTCGAGGTCCTTCGGCGCCAGGTCGAGCAGGTAGCCGAGGCGCGACGGGACGCCCTTGAAGTACCAGATGTGGGTGACCGGGGCGGCGAGCTCGATGTGGCCCATCCGCTCACGACGGACCTTGGCCCGCGTGACCTCGACGCCGCAGCGCTCGCAGATGATGCCCTTGAAGCGGACCCGCTTGTACTTGCCGCAGTAGCACTCCCAGTCCCGGGTGGGACCGAAGATCTTCTCGCAGAACAAGCCGTCCTTCTCGGGCTTGAGCGTGCGGTAGTTGATCGTCTCCGGCTTCTTGACCTCGCCGTGGGACCAGGTGCGGATGTCGTCGGCCGTGGCCAGACCGATGCGCAGCTCGTCGAAGAAGTTGACGTCGAGCACGGTGCCTCTTTCTTTGCGTGGTGTTGCTGGTCGGCTGTCCGGTGAGCGGGGGGCCCGCGCCGGTCAGACCTCTTCGACCGTGTTGGGCTCGCGGCGGGATAGGTCGATGCCCAGCTCCTCCGCGGCCCGGAACACGTCCTCGTCGCTGTCGCGCATCTCGATCGGGGTGCCGTCCGCGGACAGCACCTCGACGTTGAGGCACAGCGACTGCATCTCCTTGATCAGCACCTTGAACGACTCAGGGATGCCGGCCTCGGGGATGTTCTCGCCCTTGACGATCGCCTCGTAGACCTTCACCCGGCCGAGCACGTCGTCGGACTTGATGGTCAGCAGCTCCTGCAGCGCGTACGCGGCGCCGTAGCCCTGCATGGCCCAGACCTCCATCTCGCCGAACCGCTGGCCGCCGAACTGCGCCTTACCACCGAGCGGCTGCTGCGTGATCATCGAGTAGGGGCCGGTCGAGCGGGCGTGGATCTTGTCGTCGACGAGGTGGAGCAGCTTCAGGATGTAGATGTAGCCGACGCTGACCGGCTCCGGGAACGGCTCCCCGGTGCACCCGTCGAACAGCATCGCCTTGCCGCTGCCACCGATGATCTGCACGCCGTCGCGGTTGCCGAGGGTCGAGGCGAGCAGGCCGGAGATCTCCTCCTCGCGGGCACCGTCGAAGACGGGCGTCGCGGTGTTGGTGCCCGGCGCGCCCTCGTGGGCGCCGATCCGCGTGAGCTCGGCCTTCCACGGCTCGTCGTTGCCCTGCACCTGCCAGCCGGTCTTGGCGACCCAGCCCAGGTGCGTCTCGAGGATCTGGCCGATGTTCATGCGCCGCGGCACGCCGTGCGGGTTGAGCACGACGTCGACCGGGGTGCCGTCCTCGAGGAACGGCATGTCCTCGACCGGCAGGATCCGGCTGATGACACCCTTGTTGCCGTGTCGGCCGGCGAGCTTGTCGCCGTCGGTGATCTTGCGCTTCTGGGCGACGTAGACGCGGACCAGCTCGTTGACGCCCGGAGGCAGCTCGTCGCCGTCCTCGCGCGAGAACACGCGGACGCCGATGACCTTGCCGGACTCGCCGTGCGGCACCTTCAGCGAGGTGTCGCGCACCTCGCGCGCCTTCTCGCCGAAGATCGCGCGCAGCAGCCGCTCCTCCGGGGTCAGCTCGGTCTCGCCCTTGGGCGTGACCTTGCCGACGAGCACGTCGCCGGCGCCGACCTCGGCACCGATGCGGATGATGCCGCGCTCGTCGAGGTCACCGAGGACCTCCTCGGAGACGTTCGGGATGTCCCGGGTGATCTCCTCGGCGCCGAGCTTGGTGTCCCGGGCGTCGACCTCGTGCTCCTCGATGTGGATCGAGGTGAGGACGTCGTCCTGGACCAGCCGCTGGCTGAGGATGATCGCGTCCTCGTAGTTGTGGCCCTCCCACGGCATGAACGCGACGAGCAGGTTCTTGCCGAGCGCCATCTCGCCGTCGTCGGTGCAGGGCCCGTCGGCGATCACGTCGCCGGCCTCAACCCGCTGGCCCTCGTCGACGATCGGACGCTGGTTGATGCAGGTGCCCTGGTTGGAACGACGGAACTTCGAGAGCCGGTACGTGCGGCGCGAACCGTCGTCGGCCATCACGGTGATGTAGTCGGCCGAGAGCTCCTCGACGACGCCGGACTTCTCGGCGAGGAGGACCTCGCCGGCGTCCTTCGCGGCCTTGCCCTCCATGCCGGTGCCGACGAGCGGCGCCTCGCTGCGGAGCAGCGGGACGGCCTGGCGCTGCATGTTCGACCCCATGAGCGCGCGGTTGGGGTCGTCGTGCTCGAGGAACGGGATCATCGCGGTCGCGACCGAGACCATCTGCCGCGGGCTGACGTCCATGTAGTCGACGTCGTCGGGGGCGATGTAGTCGACCTCGCCGCCCTTCGTACGGACGAGCACGCGCTCCTCGGCGAACGCACCGTCACCGGTGAGCGGCGAGTTGGCCTGCGCCACGACGTGGCGGTCCTCCTCGTCGGCCGTCAGGTAGTCGACCTGCTCGGTGACCTTGCCGCCGACGACCTTCCGGTACGGGGTCTCGACGAAGCCGAACGGGTTGACGCGGGCGAACGTCGACAGCGCGCCGATCAGGCCGATGTTCGGGCCCTCGGGCGTCTCGATCGGGCACATCCGGCCGTAGTGGCTGGGGTGCACGTCGCGTACCTCGAAGCCGGCCCGCTCGCGGGACAGGCCGCCGGGGCCGAGCGCCGACAGGCGGCGGCGGTGGGTCAGCCCGGCCAGCGGGTTGGTCTGGTCCATGAACTGCGAGAGCTGGCTGGTGCCGAAGAACTCGCGGATCGCGGCGACGACCGGCCGGATGTTGATCAGGGTCTGCGGCGTGATGGCCTCGACGTCCTGGGTCGTCATCCGCTCGCGGACCACGCGCTCCATCCGGGACAGGCCGGTGCGGATCTGGGCCTGGATGAGCTCGCCGACCGTACGGAGCCGCCGGTTGCCGAAGTGGTCGATGTCGTCGACCTCGTAGCCCGCCTCGCCGGCGTGCAGCTTCACGATGTACTCGATCGTGGCGATGATGTCCTGCTCGGTCAGCACCCGGCTGCGGGCCTCGGTGTCGAGCTGCAGCTTCTTGTTGACCTTGTAGCGGCCGACCTTCTGCAGGTCGTAGCGCTTGTCGTTGAAGAACAAGTTGTTCAGCAGCGTCTGCGCGGCGTCGCGCGTCGGCGGCTCACCCGGGCGCAGCTTGCGGTAGATGTCGAGCAGCGCCTCGTCCTCGCCGGCGGTGTGGTCCTTCTCCAACGTGGTGAGCATCGACGGGTAGTCGGCGAACCGCTCGCGGATCGCGTCCTCGGTCCAGCCGAGGGCCTTGAGCAGCACGGTGACGCTCTGCCGGCGCTTGCGGTCGATGCGGACGCCGACGGTGTCGCGCTTGTCGACCTCGAACTCGAGCCAGGCGCCGCGGCTCGGGATGACCTTGGCGCCGTAGACGTCCTTGTCGGTCGCCTTGTCCAGGGTGCGGTCGAAGTAGACGCCCGGGCTGCGGACCAGCTGGCTCACCACGACGCGCTCGGTGCCGTTGATGACGAAGGTGCCCTTGTCGGTCATCATCGGGAAGTCGCCCATGAACACCGTTTGCGACTTGATCTCGCCGGTCGTGTTGTTCATGAACTCGGCGGTGACGAACAGCGGCGCGGCGTAGGTCTGGTCGCGCTCCTTGCAGTCCTCGACCGACATCTTCACCGGCTCGAACCGGTGGTCGCGGAACGACAGCGACATGGACTGCCCGAAGTCCTCGATGGGCGAGATCTCCTCGAACATCTCCGCGAGGCCGGAGACGGGGTCGGTCTCGCCGCTGGCGATGGCGCGCTCACGGAACGCGTCGTTGCCGACCAGCCAGTCGAAGCTGTTGATCTGCAGGGCGAGGAGGTCGGGGACCTCGAGGGGTTCGACGATCTTGGCGAACGAGACGCGCTGTGAGGCGGCCAACGTGGTCCTTCCGGCGTGAGGGTGCTCCCGGGGGCGGCGGGGGCGGTGCTGCGGTGCTGCGGTGCTCGTGTCTGGTGCTGCTGGGTCGTGCTACTTGCTCAGGCGCGCCTCAGGTCGCGGCGGCTACGGGTCGACAGCGCTGATGCCGCTGTCGGTGCGGAGGCGCGACGAGGCTGGTGGGGCGTGCAGGGTTGGGGTGGTGGTCTGCCGCTGCGCCGGACGCACACCGACGGGCCCGAACCATCGTGCAGAGGTTTCGGGCGACGTGGAGTGCGCAGGGCAAACAGACAATGTAGCGACGACACTACACCGCCGTCCAGACGCCCGACCACAGGGTGGTCGCCCGCAGACCGCAGGGCGCCGTGTTCGCCGGTGGTAGGTGGTGCTGTCCGTGCTGCGGAGAAGGAAAGCCCCCGACGGCGCCGACGTCAAGCACCGACCCGGATGGCTGTGGACAAAGGTGCCGCGCGTCGGCCGAGGCGGACGGCCCCGCCGGTCAGCAGGTGGTCGCGTTCGCCCCGCCGCTGCCGGCCGAGACCACCGCCGACACCAGCCAGCGGCCCTGCTGGCGGACCATGGTCAGGCTGATCTGCACCCCCTCGACGCGGGGTGTCGTCAAGCGCGAGTCCTGCGAGGTGCGCTCACCGAAGACCAGCACGACGACCTTGCCGGTTCCGGCGGTCGTGACCCCGCCGGACATGATGTCGACGGTCTCGGTCGACTTCAGCGGGTCGAGCGTGGGCGAGAGCACCCCGAGGTCCTTCTGGTACGACGCGGCGCAGGCGGCCGTCACCAGCGGCTTCACGCGGGTGACCTTGGCCGCGACCGTGGTCTTGTAGTCGTACGAGGTCAGCGGGCCGGCGGCGTTGATCGCGGCGCTCACGGCCGCCTTGGTCGCGCCGCTGTTGACCGCGATGGTCTGGCGGGAGCGGCTGAACCGGACCAGGTCGACGACCGCGAGCGCGATCACGGCGACCAGGAGCGCGGCGACC
>CAJCIY010000151.1 GCA_903970495.1 Candidatus Melainabacteria bacterium
CGTCGTCAACCTGACCGCGACCGTGGTGCTGAGCGGTGGCGACAGCGCGTCGCTGAACGTGCGCGCGGCGCTCGCCCACGTACGCACCGATGCCCTGGCCTCGGCCGTCACGGTCCTCGCCGGCATCCTGGTGATCACGACGGGCTGGCGCCGCGCCGACCCGGTCGCCTCCCTCGTCGTGGTGGTCGTGCTGCTGGTGACCGCGGTCCGGCTGCTGGTGCAGACCGGCCGGGTGCTGCTCGAGGCGGCGCCCGCGGGCCTCGACCCCGACGCCGTCAGCACCGCGATCGCCGGGGACGCCCGCGTCGACTCCGTCCACGAGCTGCACCTCTGGCTGATCACGTCGGCCTTCCCCGCGCTGTCGGCCCACGTCCTGGTCCGCCCCGGGTACGACTGCCACGCCGTCCGCGCCGACCTCGAGCTCGCGCTGCAGGACACGTACGGGATCGAGCACACGACGCTGCAGGTCGAGCACGCGCCCGACCCGGTGCACCACATCGGGTCGGCGCGGCAGCCGGGCGAGGATCGGGCCGGCGGCTAACGTCGCCGGTCGTGGTGGCAAAGACGGCCCAGGGCCACTCCCTGACCTTCACCTCGCGGGCCGCCGTCCTCGGGCTGACGCTCTGCGCGGTGGTGCTGATGCTGGCGTACCCCGCCAAGCAGTACGTCGGGCAGCGCAGCGCGATCTCCGCGGCGCAGAGCCAGCAGCACCAGCTCGAGGCGCAGATCGCGCAGCTGACGCAGGAGCACGCCGCGGCGACCAGCCCGGCGCAGATCGAGGCGCAGGCCCGGGCTCAGCTCCACTACACGCTCCCGGGTACGCGGAACTACATCGTCGTGACGCCCGCGACGCCGAAGAAGCCGAGCGCGGTCCGGGCGGGGAACGCGACGGTGCCGAGCAACCCGGACGGCACCTGGTACGGCACGCTGCTGCAGAGCGACACCACCGCCGGTCAGTGACCGTCTCCGCCTCGGATCTCGCCGCCGTCGAGGCCGAGCTGGGCCGGCCGCCGCGCGGTGTCCTCGACGTCGCCCACCGCTGCGGCTGCGGCCTGCCCGACGTGGTCACGACCGCGCCCCGGCTGCCGGACGGCTCGCCGTTCCCGACGCTGTTCTACCTGACCTGTCCGCGGGCGGCGTCGGCGGTCGGGCGGCTCGAGGAGTCCGGGCTGATGCGCGCGATGACGGATCGCCTGGCCTCGGACCCCTCGCTGGCGGCGGCCTATGCGGCGGCGCACGAGGACTACCTGCGGCGCCGCGATGTGCTGGGCGAGCTGCCCGGCGGGGTCAGCGCCGGCGGTATGCCGACCCGGGTGAAGTGCCTGCACGTGCTCGTCGCCCACAGCCTCGCCGCCGGCCCGGGCGCCAACCCGTTCGGTGACGAGGCGCTCGCGCTGCTGCCCGACTGGGGCGCGGCCGGCCCCTGCGTCTGAGCTCGTCCGGCATGCAGCGACTTGTCAGCGCGGTGGCGTGGTTCCGGCCGCGGCGGGCGCTGACAGGTCAGGGGGAACGGACAACCGGCGGCGTACGGCACGATCGGGGCATGAGCCTGCACGCCGTACCCGATCCCGGTCCTGTCGCGGCGATCGACTGCGGCACCAACTCGATCCGACTGCTGATCTCCGACGGCGGCGAAGACGTGGCCCGCGAGATGCGCATCGTGCGGCTCGGCCAGGGCGTCGACCGTACGGGCCGGCTCGACCCCGAGGCCCTGGAACGCACGCGGGTCGCCCTCGTCGACTACGCCGCGGCGATCCGCGCCGCCGGCGCCCGCGCGGTCCGGATGGTCGCGACGTCCGCCACCCGTGACGCCGAGAACCGCGGCGACTTCGTCGAGATGGTCCGCGGCGTGCTGGGCGTCGACCCCGAGGTGCTGTCGGGCGACGCCGAGGCGCGGCTGTCGTACGCCGGTGCCGTCGCCGGCCTGTCCGGGATCCGCTGGCCGCTGCTGGTCGCCGACATCGGCGGCGGGTCGACCGAGCTGGTCCTCGGCGACGCCGGCCGGGTGATCGCCGCGCGGTCGGTCGACGTCGGGTGCGTACGCCTCACCGAGCGCCGGCTGCTCTCCGACCCGCCGGCTGCAGCCGAGATCGCGGCGGCGTCGGAGGACATCGCCGCGGCGCTGGCGCTGGCGTCGACGTCGGTGACCCTCGA
This sequence comes from Candidatus Melainabacteria bacterium, assembly GCA_903970495.1. Classification (GTDB taxonomy): domain Bacteria; phylum Actinomycetota; class Actinomycetes; order Mycobacteriales; family CAJCIY01; genus CAJCIY01. Next base: position 2,155 of record CAJCIY010000151.1, read on the forward strand.
CGGCGCGTCGACGTTCGTCGGGCTGGCGGGGTCGGTGACGACGGTGGTGGCGCACGCGCTGCGGCTCAGCGCGTACGACGCGGCCGCCATCCACGGCGCCTCGGTGCCGGCCGACGACGTGTACTCGGCCTGCGATGACCTGCTCGGGATGACCCGGGCGGCGCGGGCGGAGCTGCCGTACCTGCACGAGGGTCGGGTCGACGTCATCGGGGGCGGCGCGCTCGTGGTCGCGGCGGTGCTGCGGGCGAGCGGCTGTGCGGCGATGGTGGCGAGCGAGCACGACATCCTCGACGGGATCGCCGCCAGCATCGGGTGACCATCGGCTCGACCTTGTGCAGCGAAAACAGGCCGTTTCCGCTGCACAAGGTCAAGCGGGGTCACACGCAGTCGGGCGCGGGGACGTCGAAGCGCGGCGGCCCGTACGACACGGTCCGCCGTCGCCCACCGCCCGACGGCACCGCGGAGGTGAACGCGACGATCCACTGCCGCAGTCGGCGCTCGTCGCAGCGGCGGCCGACCTCGACGAACGACCGCAGCCCGAACGCGAGGAGCACGCCGATCAGCTCCAGCGGCCGGTGGTGCAGCAGCCCGTCGAGGGCGAACAGGATCGCGCCGACCCACGCGCCGACCACGATCGCGCCGAGGATCGCCCCGAGCCACGGCACCGGCCGCTGCGAGATGTCGACGGCGGTGCCGTTCCCCTCGGCGCGGATGGTCACGTACGCCCGGTCCAGCGACCCGGGACCGCGCTTCGGGTCGCCCGGGGACAGCCGGAGCCATCGGCCGTTGCGGTCCCGTCTCATGCGCGCCAGCGGGGCGAGTGGTCCGGGAACCAGCCAGGTACGCAGCGGCGGGTCGACGAGGGCGTCGAGCGCCGCCTCGACGGCGT
>CAJCIY010000152.1 GCA_903970495.1 Candidatus Melainabacteria bacterium
TCGACCAGGGACGGACGACCCGCGTCGTCTCCGCCCGGCTCCGCGGCCGCCTCGTGATGCGCGACCTGCACTGCCGCTTCCCGGGCTGCGAGGTCCGGGCGCCGCGGTGCCGGGCCCATCACATCCAGCACTGGGCCGACGGCGGCTGCACCGACCTGTGCAACCTCATCCTCCTGTGCGACCGCCATCACCACGCCGTCCACGACGGCGGCTGGACCGTCCGACTCGACCAGGACCACACCACCTGGACCAGCCCCCTGGGCCGCGTCATCGAATCGCCCGGCGATCTCGCTCCACCGACAGACGACCTCTGGCAGGACGATCCCGCGCTCATCCGCCCCTGGAACGAATGGCTGATGACCGAACCCGAACCTCCTTCAGCGCCAGCCGTTGCCGAGGCCCCCGCCCTGGCCGACGCCTGCCCCTTCTGACCTCCCCCGGTCCTAGACCCAGCCGGGCAGGTCGACGCGGAAGCCGTCGTCGACCACCAGCTGGTCGAGCAGCTCCCGCCGCTCGGCGAGCGGGCCGACCACCGACGGTTGCAGCGGTGCCACCGCGGTGAAGGCGAGGTTCACCGACGTCTGCGGCGTGGTCCGTGAGGTGTAGACCAGGCCGTCCAGCCCGCCGTCGTACCAGTCGAGCAGCCGCTCAGAGAGCGCCCAACACGTTCGCATGGCCCGGTCGGAGCGTCCGGTGGCGATCTCGGCATCGAGCCCCAGCAGGTCGAGCGTGTGCTCGTTGCGCAGGTCGAGGACGCGGACCCGGCCGACGAGGCGGACCACCGACAAAGCAGCATCCCTGCCGGACACGGTGCGACGGCTGCCGTCGAAGTGCTCGCGGAACGCCCCACGCTCGGTGCGCGCCGCGTACCGGACCCGGCGACCGGGGGCATCGAAGCGGTTTCGCGGCAACGGGAAGCCATCCCAGCGCCATGTGTCCGGCGGCTGCGCGTCGATCCGCCACCAGGCGACGTCGATGCTCGTCAGTCGCAACGTCGGCGGTCGGCGCGATGCCAGCCGGTCGGGGGAGATCGCCACTCAGGACCTCGTGCAGCTCACCGGCGCCAACCTGCCATGTCCCCGATCCAGCGCTCCAGAGTGCCCCAGTCGCCGCGCTGCCAGGCCGCCAGGAGCGTGCGGCCGCGCAGCTCGGAGTGCCGCATCCGCAGCACGGCATCGGCCTCGCGGGCATCGTCGATCCCGCTGCCGCGGAGCAGGGCGAACAGCTGGTCGAGGTCCGCGGCGAGACCGACGACGCCGAACTGCCACTCCGGGTACCAGGTCTGTCCGTCGAGCGTCGCGCCGAGGAGCGTGCCGCGCTGCCGCCGCTGGGCGACGGCCTGCCGGCTTCGCACACCGAGGTGGTCGGCGACCCGCTCCGTACTCCAGGCGTGCGCGACGAACTCCGCCCGGTCGGCCAGCACCCGCGCGCGGTTGATCTCGAGGGCCACCTGGTGGAGCGAGCCCTGTGCCGGGCTCGGCCAGGGCGGATCACCGGCGAGCGCCCGCAGCACGGGGAGCACCCCGTCCGGGTCATCCTTCGCGCGCTGCGCCACCCGCGCCAGCAACGTGGTGTCGTCCATCTCGACCCCTCTCGTCAACGCCGTCAACGTACGCCTCGGGCAACCGAGACGTCAACGTCGTCAACGTCGAGTCAGGAGGGTTCGGTGAGTCCGGCGGGCGTGGCGTCGATGCCGGCGTCCTTGCGCTGCTGCGCGGTGATCGGCGTCGGCGCCCCGGTCAGCGGGTCACCGCCCGAGGAGGTCTTCGGGAACGCGATGACGTCGCGGATCGACTCGGTGCCGGCCAGCAGCGCCGCCATCCGGTCGATGCCCGGCGCGAGGCCGCCGTGCGGCGGCGGCCCGTACTGGAAGGCCTCGAGCAGGAAGCCGAACTTCGACCGCGCCTCCTCGGGCGTGAGGCCGATGACGTCGAACACCCGCCGCTGCACGTCGGCCTGGTGGATTCGGATCGACCCGCTGGCCAGCTCCATGCCGTTGCAGACGATGTCGTACGCCCGGGCCGGCACGTCCGCCGGGTCGACGTCGAAGTCGTCCACCCGGTCCTGAGCCGGCGCCGTGAACGGGTGGTGCACCGCGGTCCAGCCGCCGTCGCCGTCGGGCTCGAACATCGGCATGTCGGTGACCCAGAGGAACTCCCAACGCCCCTCGGGGATCGCGCCGATCTCGCGGGCCGCCGCGTTCCGGAACGCGCCGAGCAGGTCCTGCGCCTCGCGCCGCGGGCCGGCGGCGAAGAAGACGCCGTCACCCGGCGCGGCGCCCGCCGCCACGGCGAGACCGGACCGCTCGCCGTCGGACAGCGCGTTGAGGACACCGCCGCGCAGCGACCCGTCGCCTTCGACCAGCACGTACGCCAGGCCCTTCGCGCCGCGGCCGCGCGCCCACTCGTTCCAGCCGTCGAGCTGCTTGCGGGTCCACGACCCGGCGCCCGGCACGACGACCGCGCCGACGTACGGCTGCCCGGCGAAGATCCGGACCTCGGTCCCGGCGAAGAACGACGAGAGCTCCACCAGCTCGAGGCCGAACCGCAGGTCGGGCTTGTCGGACCCGAAGCGGTCCATGCACTCGGTGAACGGGAGCCGCCGGAACGGCTGCGGCAGCTCGATGTCGAGGACGTCCTTCCAGACGGCGCGGAAGACCGCCTCGCCGACCTCGTAGACGTCCTCCTCGTCGACGAAGCTCATCTCGAGGTCGAGCTGGGTGAAGTCCGGCTGCCGGTCGGCGCGGAAGTCCTCGTCGCGGAAGCACCGCGCGATCTGGTAGTAGCGCTCGAGCCCGCCGACCATGAGCAGCTGCTTGAACAGCTGCGGCGACTGCGGCAGCGCGTACCAGTGACCGGGCTGCAGCCGGACCGGCACGAGGAAGTCGCGGGCGCCCTCGGGCGTCGACCGCGTGAGGTACGGCGTCTCCACGTCGACGAAGCCGCGCTCGTCCATCACCCGGCGGATCGTGCGGGTCGCGCGGTGACGGATCCGCAGCCCGCGGGCGTTGTCGCGGCGCAGGTCGAGGTAGCGCCAGCGCAGCCGCGCCTCCTCGCCGACCTCGGCGTGGGCGTCGACCGGGAACGGCAGCGGCGCCGAGGCCGACAGCACCTCGACCTCGGACGCGTCGACCTCGATCGCCCCGGTCGGCAGGTCGGGGTTCTCGTTCCCGGCCGGCCGCAGCCGTACCTCGCCGACGACCTTGACGCAGAACTCGGCGCGCAGGTCGCCCGCCGCACCGGTCAGCAGCTCGTCACGGACCACGACCTGCACGACGCCGCTGGCCTCGCGGAGGTCGACGAACGCGACGCCGCCGTGGTCGCGGCGGTGCGCGACCCAGCCGGCGAGCGTGACGGTCTGACCGGCGTGCTCCGCGCGGAGCGTCCCGGCCTCATGGGTGCGGATCACTTACTCGAGCCTCTTCCTGATCTGGTCGGTCACGTCGTCGAGCGGCACGGCGCTCTGCTCGCCGCTGCGGAGGTCCTTGCACTGCACCACGCCGGCCTCGAGGTCGCGGTCGCCCAGCACCAGTGCGTACGCGCCGCCCGAGCGGTCGGCGGCCTTCATCGCCCCCTTCAGCCCGCGGGCGCCGTACGAGACGTCCGTGGCGATGCCCGCGGTCCGCAGCGCGGCGACGAGGGTGACGCTGCGGCGCCGGGCGGCGTCCCCGAGCGGGACGACGTAGACGTCGCACCGCGCCGGCGCCGCGACGGCGACGCCCTCGGCCTCGAGCGCGAGGACGGTCCGGTCGACGCCGAGCGCCCAGCCGATGCTCGGGAGCGACGGGCCGCCCAGCATCTCCGACAGGCCGTCGTACCGGCCGCCGCCGCCGATCGCGGACTGCGAGCCGAGGCCGTCGTGGACGATCTCGAAGGTGGTGCGGGTGTAGTAGTCCAGGCCGCGCACGAGGTGCACGTCGTCGACCCAGCTCACCCCGAGGTCGCCGAGGTACGTGCGCACCGCGTCGTGGTGGGCGCGGCAGGCCTCGCACAGGTAGGCGTCGATCGTCGGCGCGCCGACGAGCTGCTCCTGGACCTCGGGCCGCTTGTCGTCGAGCACCCGCAGTGGGTTGATCCCGGCGCGGCGGCGGGTGTCCTCGTCGAGGTCGAGACCGGCCAGGAACCCCGCCAGCGCCGCGCGGTAGACCGGGCGGCAGGTCGCGTCGCCGAGCGAGTTGAGCAGCAGCCGCTGCCGCGTCAGGCCGAGCCGTGCGAAACCGGTCGCGGCGAGCCAGATCAGCTCGGCGTCGAGCGCCGGGTCGTCGGACCCGAGGGCTTCGGCGCCGACCTGCGAGAAGTGCCGGTACCGGCCGTGCTGCACCCGCTCGTACCGGTACTGCGAGCCGACGTACCAGAGCTTCGCCGGCAGCTGGCCGTTCTGCAGCCCGGCCTGCAGCGCCGCGCGCACGACGGGCGCGGTGGTCTCCGGGCGCAGCGAGAGCGACCGGCCGCTGCGGTCGAGGAACGTGTACATCTCCTTGCTGACGACGTCGGTCGACTCCCCCACACCGCGTGCGAAGACCTCGGTCGCCTCGAAGGCCGGCGTCTCGACGTAGCCGTACCCGGCCAGCCGCGGGCCGTGGGCGAGCGCCTCGCGGACCGCGAGGTGCGTCGCCGACGCCGGCGGCAGCAGGTCGTAGGTCCCGCGGGGCGCGACGAGGTCGGTCACGACGAGCCCCACCCGCGCGGCAGCGAACCGTCGCCGGTTCGGCCTGCCGTCATCGCCATCTCGAGGTACGGGTTCGACGCGCGCTCGCGGCCGATCGTCGTCGCGGGGCCGTGGCCGGACAGCACGAGCGTCTCGTCGGGCAGCGGCAGGATCACCCGGCGGAGCGAGGCGAGCATGTCGTCCATCGACCCGCCCGGCAGGTCCGTGCGCCCGATCGAGCCGGCGAACAGGACGTCGCCGGACAGCAGCACCGGCGCGTCGTCGGGGCCGCCGCCGTCGGCGCCGAACACGACCGACCCCGCGGTGTGGCCGGGCGCGAACGCGACCGACAGGTCGAGGCCGAGCAGGTCGAGCCGCCCGGCGTCGGGCAGCTCGCGGACGTCGTCGGGCTCGGTGAACGTCATCCCCGCGATCATCTGCCCGATCTGCGGTCCGACGCCCACGGCGGGGTCGGCCAGCATCGGGCGGTCGGCGGGGTGGATGTAGGCCGGCACGTCGCGCGCGCCGCACACCGGGACGACCGACCAGGTGTGGTCGAGGTGGCCGTGGGTCAGCAGCACCGCGGCGGGCGTGAGCCGGTGGCGGGTGAGCAGCTCCTCGAGCGGGCCGACCGCGTCCTGGCCGGGGTCGACGACGAGGCACTGCTCACCCCGTCCGGCGGCGACGACGTAGCAGTTGGTGCCGAAGGAGCCTGCCGGGAAGCCATCCAGCAGCACGGTCCTCGACTCCTCCTCTGTGCTCGCGGTCCGGCGACGGGTACGCCGGTGGAAGCAGGCTACCGGCGTGCTGCCAGGCGGTTCTGCGAGACTTCCGCCCGACCCACCAGCAGCGAGCGGACGGAGACGGCGTGGCCTCGGGGCGCGAGCGGTACGAGCGGACGGCAGCGGAGCGCCGGCGGGTGCGCCTCGCACAGCGCGAGGCACAGCGGCGCGCGCGGCGCCGCCGGCAGGCGCTCGTCGCAGGCAGCGGTGCGGTGGTCCTGGTGATCGTCGCCGTCATCGTGCTCGTCGTCGTGACGGGCTCGAGCAAGAAGGCCGGCGTGAACGCCGGGGCGAGCGGCTCCCCGACCGTCGGCGCGACGGCGTCGGCGACGACCGGTCCGACCGGCACGCCGACCGGGGTCCACGCGACCAACGCGGCCGGCAACGTGTGCACCTACACCCCCGACCCGCAGACCGAGCTCAAGAGCGGGCCGGGCCTGCCGCCGGACAAGAAGGCCACCGGCCAGCACACCCTGACGATCGTCTACAACGTGGGCACCGTCGTGATCAAGCTGGACCCGAAGGCCCCCTGCACGATCAACTCGTTCCAGTGGCTGGCCTCGCAGGGCTTCTTCACGAACACCAGCTGCCACCGGCTCGTCACGACCGGCATCTACGTGCTGCAGTGCGGTGACCCGACCGGCACCGGCGAGGGCGGCCCGGGCTACACGATCCCGGACGAGAACCTCACCGGCGCGACGTACCCGGCCGGCACCGTCGCGATGGCCAACACCGGTCAGACGCACACCGGCGGCAGCCAGTTCTTCCTGGTGTACAAGGACAGCACCGGGTCCCTGGGGCCGACCTACACGCCGTTCGGGACCATCACCTCGGGGCTGGCCGTGATCCAGAAGGTCGCGGCCGCGGGGGTCGCCGGCGGCGGGACCGACGGCAAGCCCGCCGACGCGGTCACCATCAAGAGCTTCACGATCACCTAGCCGACCCGTGCTCTCGTTCCTCGCGCGGCGGCTCCTCAGCCTCGCGGTCGTCCTGCTGCTGCTCAGCTTCCTGACGTACCTGCTGTTCTTCGCCGGGGACCCGAGCAACGTGGCCGCGCAGATCCTCGGGCCGCGGCACACGCCGACCCAGGTCCGGCTCACCGAGGTGCGGCTGGGCCTGGACCACCCGGTGGTGGTCCAGTGGTGGCACTACGTCACCCGCGCCGTCCTGCACGGCAACCTCGGCACCGACTTCCAGAACCAGGAGCCGGTGACGACGGAGATCCTGCAGGCGTTGCCGGTGACCCTCTCGCTCGCGGTCGGCGGCGCCGTGCTGTGGCTGGCGCTCGGCATCCCGATCGGCATCCAGTCCGCGACCCGGCCGGGCAGCATCCGGGACCGGTTCGCGACAATCTTCGCGCTGTCGTTCCTCGCGATCCCGGACTTCGTGCTGGGCGTGACGATGCTCTACTTCCTGTTCTTCGACCTGACCGACCACGCGCACCTGCACTGGTTCCCGCCCGGCACGTACGTGGAGATCAGCCAGGACCCGGCGCAGTGGTTCGTCCACCTGATCCTGCCGTGGATCGCGATCGCGCTGTCGACCGCGGCCGTCTACACGCGCCTCATGCGCGCCTCGCTGCTCGACGTGCTGGGCGAGGACTACATCCGCACCGCCCGGGCCAAGGGACTCTCGCGGCGGCGGGTGCTCTACCGGCACGGCGTCCGCAGCGCGGTCGGGCCGATAGTCACGCAGTTCGGTCTCGACATCGGCGACCTGCTCGGCGGCGCGTTCATCACCGAGTACGTCTTCAGCCTGCAGGGTGTCGGCAAGCTGTCGCTGAACGCGCTGTTCGCCCACAACCTGCCGGTCGTGTGCGGCACGATCCTGCTGGGGTCGGCCTTCGTCGTGGTGGCGAACGCCGTGATCGACGTGCTCTACGTGCTGACCGACCCGCGGGTCAGCCTGACCTGATCGGTCAGCTCCTGCGGTCCGTGCTCGGCGGTCAGTTCTTGGCGGTCGTCAGCCGGTAGACGTCGTAGACGCCCTCGAGGCCGCGGACGGCACCGAGGAGCGTCTCGAGGTGCTCGGGGCCGCCCATCTCGAAGGTGAAGCGCGACATCGCCACGCGGTCGTGCCGCGTCATGACCGAGGCGGACAGGATGTTGACGTGGTGCTCGGACAGCACCCGCGTGACGTCGGCGAGCAGCCGGTGCCGGTCGAGCGCCTCGACCTGGATGTTGACGAGGTAGACCGAGGTCTGCGACGGCGTCCACTCGACCTCGACCGTCCGCCCCTCCTCGTTCTCCTGGAGCAGGTGCTCGACGTTGACGCAGTCGGTGCGGTGGACCGAGACGCCGTGGCCGCGGGTGACGAAGCCGACCACCGGGTCCCCGGGCACGGGCGTGCAGCAGCGGGCGAGCTTGATCCAGACGTCGTCGACGCCCTTCACCGAGACGCCCGGGTCGGTGCCGGTCAGCCGCGAGGGCCGCGACCGTGTCGGGACGGCGGTCTCGACGATGTCCTCGACCGCCCCGTCGACGCCGCCCATCGCGCGGACGATGCGCTCGACGACGGTCTGCGCGGAGATGTGGTTCTCGCCGATCGCGGCGTACAGGGCCGTGAGGTCCTCGTATCCGGCGTCGCTGCCGACCTGGGTCAGCTGGTCGCCGGACAGGATGCGCTGCAGCGGCAGCGCCGCCTTGCGCATCGCCCGGGTGAGTGCGTCCTTGCCCGCGTCGACCGCGTCCTCGCGGCGCTCCTTGGCGAACCACTGCCGGATCTTGGTGCGCGCCCGCGCGCTCGCCGCGAACGTCAGCCAGTCGCGGCTGGGCCCGGCGCCGGGCGCGCGGGTGGTGAAGACCTCGACGGTGTCCCCGGAGCGCAGCTCGCTGTCGAGCGCGACCAGCCGGCCGTTGACGCGGGCGCCGATGCACCGGTGGCCGACCTCGGTGTGCACCCCGTACGCGAAGTCGATCGGCGTCGCCCCGGCGGGCAGCGAGATGACGTCGCCCTTGGGCGTGAAGGCGAACACCTCGGCCGAGTGCAGGTCGAAGCGCAGCGCGTCGAGGAACTCGACCGGGTCGGAGGTCTCCCGCTGCCAGTCGACGATCTGCCGCAGCCAGGACACGTCCTCGCCCACCGAGCTGCTCGCGGACGGGCTGGGGCTGCCGCCGCGCGTCTCCTTGTAGCGCCAGTGGGCGGCGATGCCGTACTCGGCCAGCTTGTGCATCGAGGCCGACCGGATCTGCAGCTCGACCGGCTTGCCGGTCGGGCCCATGACGGTCGTGTGCAGCGACTGGTAGAGGTTGAACTTGGGCCGCGCGATGTAGTCCTTGAACCGGCCGGGTACGGGGCTCCAGACCGCGTGCACGGCGCCGAGGACGGCGTAGCAGTCCCGCACCGACTCGACGACGACCCGGATGCCGACGAGGTCGTAGATGTCGTTGAAGTCGCGGCCGCGGACGATCATCTTCTGGTAGATCGAGTAGTAGTGCTTCGGCCGCCCGGTGACCGTCGCCTTGATCTTCGCCTCGCCGAGCGTGGCCTCGACGAGGTCGGTGACCTCCGCGAGCAGCTCGTCGCGGGCCGGTGCCCGCTCGGCCACCAGGCGGACGATCTCGTCGTAGCGCTTGGGGTACAGCGTCGCGAACGCGAGGTCTTCGAGCTCCCACTTGAGGGTGTTGAGACCGAGCCGGTGGGCCAGCGGCGCGAGGATCTCGAGCGTCTCGCGGGCGGTGCGCTCCTGCTTGTGCTGCGGCTGGAAGCCCAGCGTCCGCATGTTGTGCAGCCGGTCGGCGAGCTTGACGACCAGCACCCGGGGGTCGCGGCTCATCGCGATGACCATCTTGCGGACGGTCTCGGCCTGGGCGTTCTCGCCGTAGTGGACCTTGTCGAGCTTGGTGACGCCGTCGACGACGAGGGCGACGAGGTCGCCGAACTCGCGGCGGATGAGCTCCAGCTCGACCTCGGTGTCCTCGACCGTGTCGTGCAGCAGCGCGGCGCACAGCGTGGGCACGTCCATGCCGAGGTCGGCGAGGATCTGCGTGACCGCGACCGGATGCGTGATGTACGGCGCCCCGCTGTTGCGGGTCTGCCCGCGGTGCGCCTCCTCGGCCAGCTCGTAGGCCCGGCGGACCGAGCGCACGTCGGCCTTGGGGTGGTGCACCCGGACGGCGGCGAGCACCGGCTCGAGCTCGGACGGGGAGCCGGTCGCGCGGAGCGAGAGGCGGGCGAGGCGCGCGCGCATCCGCCGCGCGGTGTCGAGGGTCTCCTGCGGCCGGGAGAGCTGCGGGCGGGCGACGAGCGGTGGGATCGTCGGCGTCGTCGGTGCGGCGGGGCTCGGTGCGGCGGGGCTCGGTGC
>CAJCIY010000153.1 GCA_903970495.1 Candidatus Melainabacteria bacterium
GCCGTACGCCGCGCCCACCACGGGCTCGTCGCCGGCGGCGGTGGCGCCGTGCCCGGGCGTACCGGCGAGGGCGGGGGCGAAGCGGGACCACCGGGCGCCGAGCGCCTCGGCGCACAGCGCGGTCAGGTCGAGGTGGCCGGAGCGGGGCTGGTCGCGGTCGACCTCCTGAAGGCAGAGCACGTCCGCGTCGAGCGAGGCGATCGCGTCCTGCAGCCGGTCAGCCTCGACGCGGCCGTCGGCGGGGGCCAGGCCGTGCAGCAGGTTGAGGCTCGCGAGACGCATCGCCACCACGCTAGGCCAGGATGCGGTCATGACCGAGCAGTCGATCGGCAGGCAGGCGGCGCGGCTCTACGTCGTCAGCATCGTGCGGGGCGTGGTCCCGATCGTGCTGCTCGTCGTCGGCGCCGTGAGCCACGGCGGCGCCCGCACGCCTCTGATCGTCATCGGCCTGGTGCTGCTGGTCGCCAACGCCGTCCTGACATCGGTGCAGCTGGTCCGGCTGCAGCGGCGTCGCGACGCTGCCTAGCATCGGCCCCATGACGGACCTGGTACGCGACTTCGTCGAGGACAACATCGCCGACCTGCACGCCGACCTCGACGCGTGGCTGCGCATCCCGTCGATCTCGACCTCGCCCGAGCACGCCGGCGACGTCCGGCGCGGCGCGGAGTGGTTCGCCGAGGCGCTCCGGCGCACGGGGTTCCCCACCGTCGAGGTCTGGGAGACCGGAGCACCGGTCGGCGCCGAAGGCGGCGCCGCTACAGGCCACCCGGCGGTCTACGCCGCCTGGCCCTCGGAGGACGCCGACGCGCCGCGGGTGACGGTCTACGGCCACCACGACGTGCAGCCGGTCGACCCGCTGGAGCTGTGGGAGACAGCGCCGTTCGAACCCACGGTCCGCGGTGAGGAGCTGTTCGCCCGCGGTGCCATCGACGACAAGGGGCAGCTGCTGTTCCACCTGCTCGGGCTGCGCGCGCACCTGGCCGCGACCGGCCGCACCAGCCCGGCCGTGCACCTCACGATCCTGGCCGAGGGCGAGGAGGAGGACGGCAGCGAGCACTTCGCGCAGCTGCTCCGCGACCGCGCCGCCGAGCTGGCGGCCGACGTCGTCGTGGTCAGCGACACCGGGATCTTCGACCGCGCGACGCCGAGCATGTGCGTGGGCATGCGCGGGATGACGTACTGCCAGATCGACCTGCACGGGCCGGACATCGACCTGCACTCCGGCTCGTTCGGGGGCGCGGTGCCGAACCCGGCCACCGTCCTCACCCGGATCGTCGCGGGCCTGCACGACGCCGACGGGCACGTCACACTGCCCGGCTTCTACGACCGGGTCGTCGACCTGACCCCCCGTGAGCGCGACCTGCTCGCGGCACTGCCGTTCGACGAGGCGGCCTGGGTCGCAGGTCCCGCGGCCTCGAGGGGTACGGCCGGCGAGGCCGGCTTCTCCACCCTCGAGCGGATCTGGGCGCGGCCGACGGCGGAGGTCCACGGCCTGCACAGCGGCTACACCGGACCGGGCCAGAAGACGATCATCCCGACCGACGCGATGGCCAAGGTCAGCTTCCGGCTCGTCGCCGACCAGGACCCCGGCGAGGTCGAGACGGCCATGCGGGCCTACGTGGCCGGTGCCGTGCCGCCGGGGATCACGGCGTCGGTGACGTTCTTCTCCGGAGGCGTACGGCCGTGCCTGACGCCGCTGGACTCGCCGTGGCTGCAGGCGGCGACGCGGGCGATGGAGACGGCGTTCGGTCAGCAGGTGCTGTACACGCGCGAGGGCGGCAGCGGTCCCGAGGCCGACCTCGCGGAGATCCTCGACGCGCCGGTGATCTTCGTCGGCGTCGGACTGCCCGACGACCGCATCCACGCGCCGAACGAGCGGGTCGTGCTGCCGATGCTCACGATCGGCGCGATCGCGGCCGGGCACCTGTGGTCCGAGCTCGCGGCCGCCGCGCGATGACGGTCGACCCCGAGCTCGCGCAGCTGCGGGCGAGCATCGACAACCTCGACGCGGCGCTGATCTACCTGCTGGCCGAGCGGTTCAAGCAGACCCGCAAGGTCGGCGAGCTCAAGGCGCGTACGTCCCTGCCGGCCGCCGACCCCGGGCGCGAGACCGAGCAGATCGCGCGGCTGCGGTCGCTGGCCGCCGACGCCGACCTCGACCCGGTGTTCGCGGAGAAGCTGCTCGCCTTCATCGTCGCCGAGGTCATCCGCCACCACGAGGCCATCGCGCAGCAGACCCGCTGAGGTCAGGGCGGGAGGCCCGCCGGCTGTCAGAACGGGCAGGCTCCCGCTAGGGCGGCGGTCACGGGAACGACAGGCAGGGTGGGCGGATCGGGTTCGGCATCGGTCATCTGCCACTCGTGCCAGGGGCGGATGAGCGCGGGATCGTCCTGCCAGAGGTCGTCTGTCGGTGGAGCGAGATCACCGGGCGATTCGATCTCGCGGCCGAGCGGGCTGGTCCACGTGACGTGGTCGAGCTCGAGCCGACCAGCCGCCCTGGTGCACCGCATGGTGATGTCGTTCGCACACCAGGATCAGGTTCTGTTCGTCCGTCGGGCCGTCGTCGGCCCAGTGCTGGATGTGATGGGCCCGGCACCGCGGCGCCCGGACCTCGCAGCCCGGGAAGCGGCAGTGCAGGTCGCGCATCACGAGGCGGCCGCGGAGCCGGGCGGAGACGACGCGGGTCGTCCGTCCCTGGTCGA
>CAJCIY010000154.1 GCA_903970495.1 Candidatus Melainabacteria bacterium
GCAGGGCCCGGGGGGCGTCGTCGTTCCGAGCATCACCCGGTACTCGGAGCCCTAGGCCGTCGCTCTCTGGCCTGAGACGGCTGCCTCGGGTCGGCCCGCGGCGAACGCGGACAGCCGCCGCTCGAGCCGCTCGACGGCTGCCGCGTCGGCGCCCTTCTGCGGCCCGAACACCGCCGCCGCGCCGTCGGGGCCGAGCAGCGGGTTGTCGACGTCGGAGGCGGCCAGCAGCCGCGCCGTCCCGGACCAGGTCTCGAGGAACCCCCGGCCGCCGTCGGTGGTCGCCGAGCCGCCGAGCCCGACCACGACGGTGCCGCACTCGGCCGCGGCGGCCGAGCACAGCTCGCCGACCCCGCGTGTGGTGGCCGCCTCGGGGTCGGGGTGGGTCAGCAGGTGCAGCCCGCAGGCCTGGGCCGACTCGACGTACGCGGTGTCGCCGTCGCGCCGCCACCGGGCCACGACCGGCTCGCCGAGCGGACCGCTCACGCTCGTCCTACGCAGGTCGCCGGGCAGCACGTCGACGAAGCCCGGACCGCCGTCGGACATCGCCGCGAGGTCGGCGCCCGGCCAGCCGACCGCCATCGCCGCCGCCGCCTCCCGGGCGCTCAGGGTCCCGCCGAAGCCGTCGGGGGCCAGCAGCACGCGCACCCCCGCATCGTGCCTGCCCGGGCGAGACGCGGGGTGCGACGATGAGCACGTGAGCGTCACACCGCTGTTGCTGCTGGGCAGGGGCACCGACCCGGACTCCGAGCGGGGCGTCGAGTGCCCCGGCGAGCTGCCCCCGGCCTCCGACCCGCGGCTGGTCGAGCGGGCCGAGACCGCGAAGCGCGCGCTCGGCACCGACGTGTTCGTCCTCGGCCACCACTACCAGCGCGACGAGGTCATCGCGTTCGCCGACGTCACCGGCGACTCGTTCCGCCTGGCGCAGCAGGCCGCCGCCCGGCCGGAGGCGCCGTACGTCGTGTTCTGCGGCGTGCACTTCATGGCCGAGTCGGCCGACATCCTCACCGGCCCGGACCAGCAGGTCGTCCTGCCCGACCTCGCCGCCGGCTGCTCCATGGCCGACATGGCCAACGCCACGCAGGTCGACGAGTGCTGGGACGCGCTGGCCGACGCCGGCGTCGCCGACGTGACGGTGCCGGTGTCGTACATGAACTCCTCCGCCGCGATCAAGGCGTTCACCGGCCGGCACGACGGGACGATCTGCACGTCGTCGAACGCGCGCCGTGCGCTCGAGTGGGCGCTCGGCGGCGAGCGCGGCGGCGAGAAGGTGCTGTTCCTGCCCGACCAGCACCTCGGCCGCAACACCGCGGTGCTCGAGCTCGGGATGACGCTCGCGGACTGCGTCGTCTACGACCCCCGAAAGCCGTCGGGCGGCCTGACCCGGGAGCAGCTGCACGACGCCCGGATGATCCTGTGGAAGGGCCACTGCTCGGTCCACGGGCGGTTCACGGTCGACGCCGTCGCCGACGTACGCCGCCGGGTGCCCGGCGTCCGGGTGCTCGCCCACCCCGAGTGCACCTACGACGTCGTCACCGCGGCGGACGAGATCGGGTCGACCGAGTCGATCATCCGCATCGTGGCCGACGCGCCGGCCGGCGCCGCGTTCGCGGTCGGCACCGAGCTGAACCTGGTGCAGCGGCTCGCGGCGCAGCACCCCGACAAGACCGTGGTCTTCCTCGACAAGACGGTCTGCTACTGCTCGACGATGAACCGCATCGACCTGCCGCACCTGGTCCGGTCGCTCGAGAGCCTCGCCGCCGGTACGGTCACCAACCGGATCGTCGTCGAACCCACCACCGCCGCCCTGGCCCGCAAGGCCCTGGAACAGATGCTGGCCCTCCCGTGAACGTGAACCTGACCAAGCGCAAGCCGACCGCGGCCGCACCCGAGATCGTGGTCGAGGAGCGGCCGGCCAAGCCGGGCGGCAAGAACTCCCCCACCCCGCGCCGCAACGCCGCCCGTGCGCAGCGCGCGAAGACCCTGAAGGGCACTCCGGTCTCCAAGAAGGAGGCCCGGGCCAGGACGCGGGCCGCGTACGACTCGACCCGAGAGCAGCTGAAGTCGACCGACCCGTCGAAGCTGCCGGCGACCGAGCGGGTGCCGGAGCTGGTCTACGTCCGGGACCTCGTCGACACCCGGGTCAACCTCGCCAGCGCGCTGATCCCGGTGGTCGCCGTCTACTTCGTCGGCACCTTCGTCATCAACGCGCTGACCAAGGACCGGACGATCCAGACGAGCATCTTCTACCTGAGCTTCCTGTGGTTCCTCGCGATCTTCGTCGACTGCTACGTCATGAGCCGCAAGGTCGAGTCGGCGGTCCGTGCGCGCCACCCGGAGACCACGGCCCGGGTACGCGGCTACGCGATGAAGCGCGCCATCGGCCCGAAGCGGATGCGCCGTCCCGTCGTCCGCGCGGTGCCGGACGCGAACCACTGGAAGTCGCGCTAGGCCTCAGGCAGGCCGCGCACGCGGGCTGCTCCTCGCGGTCAGCGCGGGATCGCTGATCACCGCGTCGCCGAGCAGGTCGTCGATCGTGGCGAGCACCTCGTCGGGGACTGTCTTACCGGCCGCGGCCGCGTTGTCGGTGACCTGCTCCGGCCGTGAGGCGCCGACGATCGCCGAGGCGACGTTGCCGTCGCGCAGCACCCAGGCGACCGCGAGCTGCGACATCGACATGCCGAGGTCGGCGGCGATCGGCTTCAGCTTCTGCACCGCGGTCAGGGTCTCGTCGGTCATCCAGCGCCGGATCATGTCGGCGCCGCCCTTGTCGTCGGTCGCCCGCGAGCCGGCCGGCGGCGGCTGGCCCGGCTCGTACTTGCCGGACAGCACGCCCTGCGCGATCGGGGACCACACGATCTGGCCGACGCCGAGCTCCCGCGAGGTGGGGATGACCTCGCCCTCGATGACCCGGTAGAGCATCGAGTACTGCGGCTGGTTGGAGATGAGCGAGACGCCGAGCTGCTTCGCCAGCGGCGCGGCGGCCCGCAGCTGCTCGGCGGTCCACTCGCTGACGCCGATGTAGAGCGCCTTGCCGGCGCGGACGACGTCGGCGAACGCCTGCATCGTCTCCTCGAGCGGCGTCTCGACGTCGTAGCGGTGCGCCTGGTAGAGGTCGACGTGGTCGGTCTGCAGGCGGGTCAGCGAGCCGTCGATCGCCTCGAGGATGTGCTTGCGCGACAGGCCGCAGTCGTTGGGGCCCTTCGGGCCGGTCGGCCAGAACACCTTGGTGAAGATCTCGAGCCCTTCGCGGCGCTGACCGCGTAGCGCTTCGCCGAGCACCTCCTCGGCGCGCGTGCCGGCGTACACGTCGGCGGTGAGATCGGAAGAGC
>CAJCIY010000155.1 GCA_903970495.1 Candidatus Melainabacteria bacterium
CCGCGAGCCGATGTGGCTCGTCGGACTGCCGCTGGTCGGTGCGCCGCCGCCGCTGGGCCGGCAGACCCTGGTGGTCCTGCTGCCCGTCCGCGGCCACGATCGCGCCGAGCTCACCGAGGGCACCGACCTCTACACCCGGGCGGTGGTGGCGACCGACCTGTCGTTCACCATCTCCGACGCGCTCGCCCCGGACGTGCCGCTGGTCTGGGTGAACCCGGCGTTCGAGCGCACCACCGGCTACAGCAGCGACGAGGCGATCGGGCGCAACTGCCGGTTCCTGCAGGGCGAGGGGACCGACCGGGATGCCGTACGCCGGCTCCGTGACGCGGTCCGGGCGAACGAGCCGATCACGCTCCGGTTGCTCAACTACCGCGCGGACGGCACCGCGTTCTGGAACGAGGTCTCGCTGTCGCCGGTGTTCGACGCGGGCGGCCGCTGCACCCACGTCGTCGGCATCCAGGTCGACGTGACCGAGAAGGTCGACGCGGACCAGCAACGCGACGAGGCGTACGCGACCGCCGCGCGGGCGCTCGCCTCCGAGCGCGAGGCGCGCGCCGACGCCGAGCAGGCCCAGCAGCGGCTGGCGCTCATGGCGGAGACGACCTCGCTGCTGGCCTCGACCCTCGACGTCGACGAGTCCCTGCGCCGGCTCGCCGGCCTGATCGTCCCGCTGCTCGCGGACTGGTGCGCCATCACGCTGGTCGACTCCGACGGCCGCATCGCGGCATCCGCGACCCGGCACCGGGCCGGCCACGAGGACCTGCTGGACCGGTACGCCGAGCTCCAGCGCACCTCCCTCACGGAGGCCGCCCCGCTGCGGATCGTGCTGGCCACCGGCCGGCCGCAGCTGCGCAGTCCGGTCGGCGTGGACGCCGCCCACGTCCACTCCAGCTCCCCGGAGATGGTCCGGATCGTCGAGCAGCTCGGCGTGCGTGCGGCGCTCTACGTCCCGCTCGTCGCCCGGCGGCGCATCCTCGGAGTCATCACGATGGTGAGCGGCGAGTCGCAGCGGCTCTTCGACGACAGCGACGTGCAGCTCGTGTCCGACCTGGCCCGCCGCGCGGCGCTCGCCCTCGACAACGCCCGGCTCTACGCCGCCGAGCACGAGACCGCGCTCGCGCTGCAGCGCAGCCTGCTGCCGCAGATGCCGGCCGTCGACGGCCTCGACCTGGCGGCGCTCTACCTTCCCGGCAGCACCGCGGCCGAGGTCGGGGGCGACTGGTACGACGTGCTGCCGCTCCCCGACGGCGCGATCGGCCTCGCCATCGGCGACGTCATGGGCCACGACCTCGCGGCGGCGTCGGCGATGGGCCAGCTGCGGTCGGTCCTGCGGTCGTACGCCTGGGAGGGCGACGCCGCCGGCAGCGTCCTCGACCGGCTCGACCAGCTGGTCCACGGCCTCGGCATGGCGCAGCTGGCGACGTGCCTCTACGCCCGGCTCGTGGTCGGCGCCGACGGTCCGGCGGTCTTGACCTACGCGAACGCCGGCCATCACGCCCCGCTGCTTCGGCGACCGGACGGCACGGTCGAACGGCTGCACGGCGGTGAGCGCGTCGCCATCGGCGTCGCGCCGACGACCGAGGCGGCCGAGGCCAGGACGGAGCTGCCGTCGGGCAGCGTGCTGCTGCTGTTCACCGACGGGCTGGTCGAGAGCCGTACCCGGGATCTGGACGTCGGCGTGACCGAGGTCGCCGCGATCCTCGCCGCCCACGACCCCGCGGACGGGCTGACGGCGCTGACCGACCGGCTGGCGGCGCTCGCCGCCGTGCACTCCGGCGACGACGACGTCTGCATCCTCGCGGTCGGTGTCCACTGACCCCGGACACCAGCGTCCGCGACGTCGGCTGGGCGCACCCCGACGGCGCCGCGCTCCGCGAGGCCCAGCGCCTCGAGATCGCCGAGGCCTACGGGCGCGACGACAGCGAACCCGACGGCTCCGCGGCCGGTGCCGAGGACATGGTCGCCTTCGTCGTCGCCTACCGCGCCGGACGTCCTGTCGGCTGCGGCGGCCTGCGGCTGCTGGAACCGGGGACGGCCGAGATCAAGCGCATGTACGCGGCCCCCGAGACCCGCGGCAGCGGTGTGGCAACCGACGTGATCCGCGCGCTCGAGGCCTGGGCACGTGCACGGGGCGTGACCGAGCTGCGGCTCGAGACGGGCGACAGGCTGCTCGCAGCCCAACGGTTCTACGAGCGCGAGGGCTATGAGCGCATCCCGCTCTTCGGGCCCTACGTCGGCTCGGAGCTCTCGCGGTGCTACCGCCGGCAGCTGCACTGACCGACCTGCCGGTGGTGTGGCTGGCCGTAGCGCCGGCGTGCACGGCGGCGGTCAACCCACCGGGGCCATGTCGGCGAAGCGCGAGTACTGGCCCTGGAAGGCGACGGTGACCGTGTCGGTGCGGCCGTTGCGGTGCTTGGCGACGATGAAGTCGGCCTCGCCCGCACGCGGTGACTCCGGTTCGTAGAAGTCCTCGCGGTGCAGCAGGATCACGACGTCGGCGTCCTGCTCGATGGCGCCGGACTCCCGCAGGTCCGAGAGCATCGGCTTCTTGTCCTGCCGCTGCTCCGACGACCGGTTCAGCTGGCTGATCGCGACGATCGGGACCTCGAGCTCCTTGGCCAGCAGCTTGCACTGCCGGCTGATCTCGCTGACCTCCTGCTGCCGGCTCTCGACCTTGCGCGGCGAGGACATCAGCTGCAGGTAGTCGAGCACGATCAGCTTCAGGCCGTTGCGCTGCTTGAGCCGCCGGGCCTTCGCCCGGATCTCCATCATCGTGAGGTTGGGGCTGTCGTCGATGAACAGCGGGGCGGACGCCAGCTCGCCCATCCGGCGGGCGAGCCGGGTCCAGTCGTCGTCGGTCAGCCGGCCCGAGCGCATCGCGCCGAGCGAGACCCGCGCCTCTGCCGACAGCAGCCGCATCGTGATCTCGCTGCGGCTCATCTCCAGGCTGAAGATGCAGGAGGTCTGGCCGTGGGCGATCGACGCCGACCGGGCGAAGTCGAGCCCGAGCGTCGACTTGCCGATGGCCGGCCGCGCGGCGACCACGACGAGCTGTCCGGGGTGCAGGCCGTTGGTCAGCGCGTCGAGGTCGACGAAGCCCGTCGGGGTCCCGGACATCGTGCCGTCGTGGCTCTGGATCGCCTCGAGCTCCTCGAGGGTCGGCGTGAGCAGGACCTCGAGCGGCAGGTAGTCCTCGTTGACCCGGCGCTCGGTGACCTCGTAGACGGCGGCCTGTGCCTTGTCGACCGCGTCGTCGGCGTCCCCGGTGCCCGTCTCGCTGCGATCGGCGGCGTATCCCAGCTGGACGATGCGGGTGCCGGCCTCGACCAGTCGCCGGAGGACGGCCTTCTCGGCGACGATCTTCGCGTAGTAGCCGGCGTTGGCCGCCGTCGGCACGGACGAGACGAGCGTCAGCAGGTAGGGCGCCCCACCCGTACGCGCCAGCGTGCCGGCCTTCTGCAGCGCGTCGGCGACGGTGATCGCGTCGACCGGGTCGCCGCGACCGTAGAGGTCGGTGATCGCGTCGTAGACCAGGGTGTGCGCGGGCCGGTAGAAGTCCCCGGGCCGCAGCACCTCGACGACGTCGGCGATGGCGTCCTTGGAGAGCAGCATGCCGCCCAGCACGGACTGCTCGGCCGTGACGTCCTGCGGCGGCATCCGGTCGAACTCGGGCGGCCCGGCCGGTGCCCCCGACGCCCGTGCCGCCGACGCTTGGCGCACGACCTCGACCGACACGGCTGCTCCTCCCGCTGCGCACCAGCGCAGGTGTCACGTCGGGCTGGTGGCACCAGCGTGACCGTCACCTACGACAGTTCCGACGAGCGTTCTCGACCGGCCGGACGACCGGCCGAGGAGGACCGTACGGACCGCGCGGGGTGATCGGTCCGCGTCTTGTGCACAGGATGGTGCACAGCCTGGGGACGACACGCCACCGGCCTGGGGACGAGCCGGGTAGCGGGTGGGGACAGCGCACGTCCATCCCGGGGACACCTGCCGGCAACCGGCCGGCGTGAGCCCGGTGGGCGGCGGGCGGGATCAGGCGGGGACGACCTCGAGCGCGATGCTCGCGGTGACGTCGGGGTGCAGGTCGACCTCGACCGTGTGCTTGCCGGTCTTCTTGATGTGACCGGGCAGCTGGACCCGACGGCGGTCGAGCACCGGGCCACCGGCGCTCTTCACGGCCTCGACGACGGCGGCAGAGGTGACGGAGCCGAACAGCCGGCCACCGTCCCCGGCGCGCTGCGGCAGCGTCACGGTCAGCGCCGCGAGCTGGTCGGCCACCTCCCGGGCGTGGCCGACGTCGCGGATCGCGCGGACGTCCCGCGCCCGCTGGATCGTCGTGATCTGCTTCTCGCCACCCCGGGTCCAGCGGATGGCGAAGCCCTGCGGCACGAGGTAGTTGCGGCCGTAGCCGTCGGCGACCTCGACGATGTCGCCGGGCGCACCCAGGCCGTCGACGTCCTGCGTGAGGATCAGCTTCATGATCAGCGCGCCGTCGACGTGTAGGGGAGCAGCGCCATCTCGCGGCTGTTCTTGATCGCCACGGCGACATCGCTCTGGTGCTGCCGACAGTTGCCGCTCACCCGGCGGGCGCGGATCTTGCCCCGGTCGGAGATGAAGCGACGCAGCAGGGCGGCGTCCTTGTAGTCGACGTAGGTGACCTTGTTGCGGCAGAACTCGCAGACCTTCTTCTTCGGCTTGCGCAGTGGCGGCTTCGCCATGTCGTGCTCCTCGTTCGGTGCAGGCCGCTACCGCGGCCCTTGGGGGAAGTGGGTTAGAAGGGTGGCTCGTCCGAGAACGCGCTGCCGCCTGCCGGCGCCGGCGTCGACCACGGGTCGTCGGTCGGGGCCGAGGCACCGCCGCCGCCCGCACCGCCGCCGAACCCGCCGCCGCCGCGGCTGGCCTTGTTGACCTTGGCGGTCGCGTACCGGAGGGAGGGGCCGATCTCGTCGACGTCCATCTCCATGACGGTGCGCTTCTCGCCTTCCTTGGTCTCGAAGGACCGCTGGCGGAGCCGGCCCTGCGCGACGACCCGGGAGCCGCGGGTGAGCGACTCGGCGACGTTCTCGGCTGCCTGCCGCCAGATCGAGCAGCGGAGGAACAGCGCCTCGCCGTCCTTCCACTCGTTGGTGGCTCGGTCGAGCGTGCGAGGGGTGGAGGC
This sequence comes from Candidatus Melainabacteria bacterium, assembly GCA_903970495.1. Lineage (GTDB taxonomy): Bacteria > Actinomycetota > Actinomycetes > Mycobacteriales > CAJCIY01 > CAJCIY01. Next base: position 5,162 of record CAJCIY010000155.1, read on the forward strand.
GATCGTGAAGTTCGCGACCGCCTGACCGGCGGGGGTGAAGCGGAGCTCGGGGTCGCTCGTCAGGTTTCCCACGACGGTGATGACGGTCTCGCCTGCCATGCCTGATGTTCCTTTCGGCGGTGTCCCGGCGAAGGAGCCGGGACGGGCGGGCGCTGCCGGGGAAGCGGGCGAGCGCTGGAATGGGTCGGAGCGGGTGGTGCCGGCGGCAGCGGCAGGCTGCTAGCGGATCTCCGGTCGCAGGACCTTGGTCCGCAGCACGGACTCGTTGAGGTTGAGCTGCCGGTCGAGCTCGGCGACCGCGGCGGGCTCCGAGTTCAGGTCGACGACGGCGTAGATGCCCTCGGCCTTCTTGGCGATCTCGTAGGCAAGGCGGCGACGTCCCCAGACGTCCAGCTTGGCGACCGTGCCACCAGCGGTGGTCACGACCTTCAGGAACTGCTCGAGGCTCGGCGCGATGGTGCGCTCCTCGAGATCGGGGTCGAGGATGATCATGAGCTCGTAGTGACGCACGGGTGCCCCACCTCCTCTGGACTAAGCGGCCACGGTGTCTCCGTGGCAGGAGGGCGTCTGCGTCAGCGGACGGTCAGAGGTTATCAGCCGGGGGGCGACACACCGACCGGTCGTCCACAGGCCGACGGGGGTGCTGCGCTGCGGCGGCTCGGTCGTGGTCCAAGGTCGTGGTCCGGTCGTGCTCGGCTCAGCGGTGGCGGCCGGCTGCGGCGGGGTGTCCGAGCAGCAGCCGCCCGAAGGACGCCACCAGGCCGACGAGCAGCACGGCCGTGATCGCGCCGGTCAGGCCGATCGCGCGGCCGTCACCGCCGCCACCGATCCCCGAGGACACCGCGGCGACCGGAGACGGCGTCGGGGTGTACGTCTCGTACAGCGTGCTGGGGACGCCGTCGGGGCCGGTGACGGTCGCGTACGGGGCGATCACGGGCGGCAGCACGTCGCCGCCGACACCGGCCTGCGGTGCCAGGTCCCCGAAGGCACCGAAGTTCCCCGGGGCGAAACCGCCGTAGAGCGAGGGCGGCGTGCTCGCCGGAGTGACCGGGACGACGCCCGCGCCACCTGCACCGCCGGAGCCCGTGGCTCCACCGCCGGAGCCGCTCGAGCCACCGGCCCCGGAACCGCCCCCCGCTGCGCTGCCGCCCCCGGAACCGGTCGTGCCGGACGTCGTCGTGGGCGCAGCGGTCGGGTGCGGGGTCGGTGCGGCCGACGTCGGGTGCGAGACCGGGGCCGGCGTCGACGCGGCAGCCGGCGAGGCGACCGTAATCGTCTCGGTCGGAGCCACGGTTCCCAGCAGCGTCTTCTCGGCCGACGACGCCGAGTACACGAAGATCCCTGCGGACGGGAAGACGATGGGCGTGGAGGTCGCGTGCGGAGCCACCGTCGCGGCTGGCTTCGAGGAACCCAGCGCCGTGACGGTCAAGGTTGCGCCGTCGGTGTTGGCGAAGGCCACCGACTGGCCGGCAACGATGCTGGTGAAGGCCGGTGTCACAGCACCCGCGGTAGCAAGCCCGAGAACGTTCAGGCTCACCTTGTAGGTGACGGTCTTCGTCGCGGCAGCAGGCACGGCCCCGGCCGGCGCAGACCACAGCAGACTGCCGGCGACGGCGGTCAGGAGCGCCAGCAGCAGTGCAGGCGCTCGCCGTGTGAGGGACGTCACGGCGCGCATTGTCTCCCATTCCGGGCGCACGCATGCATCCCTGACCCGATCAGCGCAGCGAGAGCTCCTCGGCGCGTGCGTCGGGCGGCGGCTCCCAGGGGTCGTAGTCCTCCTCGTCGTACGGCACCGGGAACACGTCGGGCGCCTCGTCGAGCACACCCCCACCGGGATCGTCCCGTCCTTCGGCCCGGACGATGTCGCCGTCCGGCCGCAGCGCCTCCCGCACGACGAGCGCGGCGAGCAGCAGCAGCAGCCCGTCACGCGGCACCAGCCCGGTGCCGAAGAACCAGCCGTACCCGATGCCCTTGGCGCCGCTGGTGTCGGTGTTGATCAGCTGCATGTAGAGCGTGATCATCAGGACGACCTCCGTCGCCTGCCACACGAGGAACAGCCGCCACCGGGGGCGCGCCAGCACCGCCAGCGGCAGCAGCCACAGCGTGTACTGCGGCGAGAAGACCTTGTTGGTGAGCACGAACACCAGCACGGTCAGGAACGCGACCTGCGCCAGGCGGGGCCGGCGCGGTGCGAGCAGGCACAGCAGCGCGACGGCCACGAGCCCCAAAAGCAGGAACAGCACGCCCCAGAAGTTCAGCCAGGTCGGGGTCTCCCCGCGGGCGGAGCGGACCGGGTCCCAGAAGTGGCCGGCACCCCACACGAAGTACGACCAGGCGTAGAAGAGCGAGTTGTACTCGGTGCCGCGGCTCTGGCTGAAGGCATAGAACCGGCCGAAGCCAGCGGGGTTGGCGATCCAGAACGGGACGTCGACCACGAGCCACGCGACCAGGCCGGCCGCGAACGCCCGGAGCCAGGCGCGCAGCTGGCCGGCGCGCAGGCACAGCGCCAGCAGCGGCACGAACAGCAGCAGCGGGTAGAACTTCGTCGCGGTCCCGAGGCCGAGGAGCACCCCGGCGAGGGCGACCCGGCGTCTGCTCCAGGCCAGCAGCGCCGCCGAGGTGAACGCCACCGCGGCGAGGTCCCAGTTGACGTCCCCGTTGAGCAGCAGCGCCGGCGCGACCGCGACCATCGCGCCGTCCCAGATCCGGCGACGGCCGGCCGTGAGCGCGGTGCAGACGACGATGGCGATCGCGAACAGCAGCAGCAGGAACGCGGTGAAGTCGAAGAAGTACCGGGCCTGCCGCATCTGGTACGCGGTCTCGGCGCGGTTCGCGTAGTACTGGTCGATCTCGTACGTCGTGCTCGTGGTGCCGAGGTCCCGCGCCTGGTCGGATGCGAACGCGTCGATCGCCGCCCGCTGCGAGGCCGAAGGCTGGTCCGAGACGAGCAGGTGGGTCGGCCCCTGCGCCGCCATCATCAGCACACCGATGAGGACCGGGTACTCGACGTAGGTGTGCGTGACCTTCCCCGTCGTCGGGTCGGGCGTCGGCGTCTCGTTGTCGAGGATCGGGAGCTTGCCCTGGTCGAGGTGCTCGTTCGACCAGAGCGCCAGGACGTCGGTGTAGCAGAGCCGCGTGTACTGGTACTCGTGGCCGTAGCCGTGGGTCGCGCAGCTCGACTTCTCCATCGTGCCGATCGACATGGTCACGGTGACGAGCAGCACCAGGATGCGGATGGGCGTCCACCAGCCGCCGGCTCCGAAGCGCACC
>CAJCIY010000156.1 GCA_903970495.1 Candidatus Melainabacteria bacterium
AGCCCGAGGTCTTCCACGCCAACGAGGGCCACGCCGGCTTCGGCGGCATCGAGCGGCTGCGCGAGCAGGTCGCCCTCGGCCGCTCGCTCGACGAGGCCCGCGCCGTGGTCCGCGCCGGCACCGTCTTCACGACCCACACGCCCGTGCCCGCCGGCATCGACCGCTTCCCGCGGGCGCTGGTGGAGCAGCACTTCGCGTCGGTGCCCGGGGTGCCGGTCTCGGACATCCTGGCGCTCGGCGCCGAGGAGGACCCCGAGGTCTTCAACATGGCCCACCTCGGGCTCCGCTCGGCGCAGCGCGCCAACGGCGTCGCCAAGCTGCACGGGGTCGTCTCCCGCGGCATGTTCGCCGGGCTGTGGCCGGGCTTCGACGTCGCCGAGGTTCCGATCGGGTCGATCACCAACGGCGTCCACGCGCCGACCTGGGTCGCGCGCGAGGTCATGGACATCGCCGCCCGCAGCGGCGTCTCGGAGGCGACCGGCTTCGCGAACCTCGAGAAGGTCGACGACGCGACGATCTGGGCGACACGGCGGCTGCTGCGCGAGCGACTGGTCCACGACGTCCGCCGCCGGCTGCACGACTCCTGGCTGATCCGCGGCGCCTCGCCGGCCGAGCTGCGGTGGACCGAGACCGCCTTCGACCCGGACGTGCTGACGATCGGCTTCGCGCGCCGGGTGCCGTCGTACAAGCGGCTGACCCTCATGCTGCGCGACCCGGCGCGGCTCGAGGCACTGCTGCTCGACCCGGAGCGGCCGATCCAGATCGTCATCGCCGGCAAGTCCCACCCCGCCGACGACGGCGGCAAGGAGCTGGTGCAGCAGATCGTGCAGTTCGCCGACCGGCCCGAGGTGCGGCACCGCATCGCGTTCCTGCCCGGCTACGACATGGGGATGGCCAAGGTCCTCTACCCCGGCTGCGACGTCTGGCTGAACAACCCGCTGCGACCGCTCGAGGCGTGCGGCACCTCGGGCATGAAGGCGGCGCTCAACGGCTGCCTGAACCTCTCGATCCGCGACGGCTGGTGGGACGAGATGTACGACGGCGACAACGGCTGGGCGATCCCCACCGCCGACGGCGTCGAGGACCCCGGCCGCCGCGACTCGCTCGAGGCCGACGCCCTGTACGAGCTGCTCGAGACCGCCGTCGCGCCGCGGTTCTACGGCGGCTCGCCGCCCGCCGGCTGGGTGTCGATGGTCCGGCACACGCTGTCCTCGCTCGGGCCGCAGGTGCTGGCCTCGCGGATGCTGCGCGACTACGTGACCGACCTCTACACGCCGGCCGCCGTCGCCGTACGCGGGGTGACGGCGGACGCCGAGGCGTTCAGCTCGTGGGTCTCGCGCGTCCGCGGCGCCTGGGGTGACGTCCGGGTGCTGCACGTCGAGTCGACCGGGTCGGCCGACCAGCCGGTGCTCGGATCGACGCTCGACCTGCGCGCGGTCGTCCACCTCGGGGCGCTGTCGCCCGACGACGTCGAGGTGCAGGTGGCGTACGGGCAGGCGGACGAGCAGGACGAGGTCTCCTCGCCCTCGACGCTGGCGATGACCGTCGGCGAGCCGGTCGACGGGTCGATCCGCTACGAGACGGCGCTGCCGCTGACCACCGCCGGCGGCTTCGGCTACACGGTGCGGGTGTTGCCGCGGCACGCGCTGCTGGCCGACCCGGCGGAGCTCGGTCTGGTCGCCTCCGCGTGAGGGTCGACCGCTCCGTGACCGCCGTCCGCTCCGTGACCGCCGTCCGCTCCGTGCCCGCGGCCTTCGCCGAGTGTGACGACAACGGCGGATTCGACGGCGACTCGCGCCGTTACCGTCACTCTCGGCGGGGGGTGACCGGACGGTGAGGGTCGTACGGCGGGGGGCGCCGCTGTCCTTGGACGGCCTACCTTCTGATCTCTCCTACGGACCGGTCGGCCGATCGCTCGGGGAGCTGCCGCCGGGCTTCGTGCACCTGTCGCGGACGTGGCCGCTGCCGGACGGGTCGTTCGAGGCGGCCGCGCGCGCCGTGACCACCTGGGAGATGCACCGCGCCTCGGGGCTGCGGGTGCTCGCGGAGCCGCTCGCCCCGGGATCGGCTGTGCTGCAGGCGGTCCCGTTCGGGCCGGTCGAGCTGCTGGCGCCGTGCCGGGTGGTCGCGGTGGTCGACGGCGGGTTCACCTACGGCACCCTCGGCGGTCACCCCGAGAGCGGCGAGGAGTCGTTCGTGGTGCACGCCGACGGGGCGCGTACGTGGCTGGCGATCCGGTCGTACTCGCGGCTGGCGTCGGCGGTGGCCCGCATCGGAACGCCGGTGGCGCGCCGGGTGCAGTCCCGCGCCGTCGACGCGTACGCCTCCGCCCTGCAGTCGCTGCTCTGAGGCGCGCGCGCCGAGTGTGACGACACCGGCCGCGTACGGCGTCAGCGGCCCGTTCTCGTCACACTCGGCGGGCTCGGGAGGCGGTCGCCAGGGCTTGCGCCACGACCGCGACGAGGCGCTCCGGGTCGTAGGTGTCGGCCCAGGTCGCCCGCAGAACGGTCCAGCCGAGGATCGCCAGCGCGTTCTGCCGTACCCGGTCGCCGTGCAGCGCCGCCGGATCGCCGTGCCACGCGACGCCGTCGGCCTCGAGCCCGAGGCGGAGCTCGGGCCAGGCCAGGTCCACCCGTGCGACGAACCGCCCGTCGGTGGTGACGACGTGCTGCAGGGCCGGCTCCGGCAGACCTGCCGACACCAGGCTCAGGCGTACGCGGCTCTCCAGCGGGGACTCGGCGCCGGGCCGGCCGAGCGGCAGCAGGCGGCGGGCGCGCCGGCACCCGCGCTGGCCGGGTTCGAGGCACGCCTCGACGGCCGCCGTGTCCAGGCCGCGGACGAGCGCCTGGTCGAGCAGCCAGAGGGTGTCCAGCCAGGGTCGGCACAGGACGTCGGCGACGGTGCGCGCCTCGGACGTCACAGGCAGCTTGCCAGCGACGGCACGGTGGGCTGCGGCCACCGGGCGGCGTACCACCCGGAGCCCCTGCCGGTGCCGGAGCTGGCTGTCGACGGTGATCTCGTCCGGCCACCTGGCCGGGACGTCGTACCCCCAGGCCCGTGCGGCGCTCGGGCCGGACAGGAGCGCGCAGTCCGCCAGCGACGCGGCGGCGTGGAGGCGCGCGTCCGGCGGGTGTCGAGGGTGCAGGTCGACGCCGTGCCACAGCGGCACGAGCCCACCCCGGCGGCGGAGGGTGCGAGCGCGGTCGGCGCCGATCCCGGCGGCGCGGAGGTCGGCGGCCGTCGCGACCGGCCAGCCGACTCCGCCTGCCGTCACCTCTGCAGGGTCGCGGCGGGGACCCCTGTGGAGCGTCGGCCGTCCACAGCTCCGGCCGCTGCCCGTGCGCCGAGTGTGACGACACCGGCCGCGTACGGACTTCAGCGGACCGTTCTCGTCACACTCGGCGGACGGGAAGGCCGGCGCGGACGCACGCGCGGGCTCAGAGCGACTCGATCACCGCGGCGAAGTCCGGCCAGTCGCCCTCGAGCCGCTCCAGCAAGGCCAGCGCGGCCGGCGCCATGCCGAGCTCGAGCCCCGCAGCGCGCGCGAGGTCGAGGCACAGCCGGAGGTCCTTGCTCGCCAACGCGGCGCCGAACCAGCCGGGATGCGCCGGGTCCAGCACGGCGGACAGCCGCATCCGACTCGCCGCGCTGACGACCGGGAAGTCCTGGAAGCCGGCCGCGATCACCTCGTCCGGGATGCCGTGGCCGCGGGCGGTCGCCACCGCCTCGGCCATCGTCGCCACCCCGGCCACCAGCTGCAGGTTGGCGACGATCTTCATGACGGCGCCCGCCCCGAGCGGCCCGCAGCGCAGCGTGCTGGTGCCGAGGTCGGTGAGCAGCGGCTCGATCCGGTCGAGGTCGCCGTCGGCGCCGCCGACGACGTACCGGGCGGTGCCGGTCTCGACCGCCTTCGGCGCCCCGATGACGGGGGCGTCGACGACGTGGTCGTACGCGATCGCCGTGACCGTCTCCGGGGCGACCGTGCTCACCACGGCGAGGACGGCGTGCGGCGCGAGTGCGCCCAGCAGCTCACCGGTGCACAGCTGCTCGACCGCCGCGCCGTCGGCCACGACGACCAGCACCACCTCGGCGCCGTCGACCGCCTCGACCGCCGTGGCGGCGGTGGGTACGTCGAACTCGCGCGGCGTCCGGTTCCAACCGACGACCTCGTGGTCGTGGGAAGCCGCGCGGCCGGCGAGAGCCGTGCCCATCGCGCCGAGCCCGAGCACCGCGACCTTCATCGAGCCAGCACCTCGCGCACGAAATCGCCCTTCGCCTCGGTGTACGCCTCCCGGTCGGAGGCGGTCGCGGCCAGCCGCCGCTTGAGGGCCGCGTACGCGTCCCGGAGGGTGTCGTCCCCCCGCAGCGCGTCCCGGAACGCGAGCTGCTCGGCCCATCGCGGCGCGTCGGTGCGCATCAGGTGCAGGTGCGCGACGCGGCGGTCGCCGGAGACCAGGACGTGGAAGCGCCGGTACGGCCGCAGGTCCAGCTCCGGCGGGACGAGGTGCCAGCCGGGGACGGTCCGACCGTCGAGGACCTCGACACCGGCCATCAGGTCGACGATCGGCTTCGCGGCCAGGCCGGGTACGGCGGTCGACCCGACGTGCTCGACCGGGCCGTCGACGTGGGGCGCGACCTGGTCGGCCAGCACCGCGGCGGTCGCGGCCCACGTCGGGTCGGCGTCGACGATGTGCACCGCCTCGTGCGTCCAGCTCACGGCCGCGCCCGGAGGACCACGAACGACCAGGGCGCGAGGGCGAGCGAGGCCGAGACCTCCTCGGTCGCCAGCGGCTCGTCGGCCGCGGTGTCGACGACACGTGTGTAGGAGTCGGCCCACGCCGGCAGCCGTACGGTCACGCCGACCGGCTGCGGGTTGAGCCACAGCAGGAACGAGTCGTCGACGATGCGCTCGCCCCGCGCCGTGCGGGTCCGGATCGCGGTGCCGTCGAGGAAGACGCCGAGGGTCTCGGTGTGCGGCGACCAGTCGGTCAGCTCGCTGCCGTCGGCGCCGAACCAGCCGACGTCCTTGCGCGGCCCGCCGACGGCCGTACCGGCAGCCGCGGTCGTCGCCGCACCGGTGGCGGTGCCCGTGAAGAACGCGCGCTGCCGCAGCACCGGGTGGCTGCGGCGG
>CAJCIY010000157.1 GCA_903970495.1 Candidatus Melainabacteria bacterium
GCCGGCCGTGCAGCGCGTCCAGCGAGTCCAGCCGCTCGTGCAGCGGCGCGATCGCGGCACCCAGATCCGGCGCCGGCACGCTGTCGTCACGCTCCGCGAGAGCCGCGAGCCGACCGTCCAGCGCGTCGAGGCGACCGTGCAGCGCCTCGAGCGAGCTGCCAGACGCGTCGAGCCGTTCGGCGAGACCGGAGACGTCGCCGCCGGCGCCCAGGTCGATCCGGTCGACGGCGACGGCGACCTCGCCGATGGCCTCCCGCGTACGGCCGAGCTCGTCATCGAACCGGGCGGTGACCGTCTCGCGGACGTACTCGAGGGCGTTGGCCAGATCGACGCGGAGGGCGTCGATCTCGGCCCGGGCGGCATCGACCCCGTGATCGCCCCCCAGATCACCGACCAGCGCACCGAGCCGGGCACGCAGCTCGTCGAGGGCACCGGTCGTCGCGTTCGCGCTGTCGCGGCTGGCCGACTCGAGCCGGTCGCCGACCCCGTCGATGGCGTCCTCGAGCGCGGCCAGCCGCGGCTCGAGGGACTCGTCGACGGCGGTGCCGCCGCCGCTGCCGGGCAACCGTGCGACCGAGGCGTCGACCGCGTCGGCGACGATCGTGGGCAGGCTGCCGGCGAGGGTGTCGACCACGAGGTCCGGCAGCGACCGCGCGACCGCGTCGGCGACGGCGCCGGGGAGCATCGCGGCGACGGCGGCGCGGACGCTCTGGTCCACCTCGGCCGCGGTCAGGCCCTGCTGCACGCCCTGCTGGATCTCCTGGATCCGGGCGAAGAGGTCGCCGCGCGCGGGACCGTCCTCGGGAATCGCGCCGGTCGGGTCGTCAGCCACGTCGTCTGCTCTCCCTCGCTCCGCCGCACCGCCCCTGGTGTCGGCCGTGATCGCGCGCCGAGTCTAGGGGCGCGCCGTGCGCCCCCGGGTCTAGGACGCGACGAGCGGCAGCGCGACCGGTCGCGGCACGGGCGTGCCGTACAGGGTGGTGCGTTCCCGGACCGGCCGGCCGATGCCCGCCGCGATCTCCGTCAGCTCGGCGACGGTCTTCGCGGAGCCGTGCTGCGAGCCGGCCATGCGGCTGATCGTCTCCTCCATCAGCGTGCCGCCGAGGTCGTCGGCGCCACCGCGGAGCATGGTCCTGGTGCCCTCGACTCCGAGCTTCACCCACGAGGTCTGGACGTGGTCGACCTTGCCGTGCAGCAGGACCCGGGCCATCGCGTGGACGACCCGGTTCTCCCGCAGCGTCGGTCCCGGCCGGCCGATGCCGGCGAGGTAGAGCGGTGCGCTGGTGTGGATGAACGGCAGCGGGACGAACTCGGTGAAGCCGCCGGTCTCGTCCTGGATCCGTCCGAGCACCCGCAGGTGGGCAAGCCAGTGCGCCGGGGTGTCGACGTGGCCGTACATCATCGTGGCGCTGCTGCGGAGCCCGACGCGGTGCGCTGTCGAGACGATCTCGATCCACGTCGCCGCCGGCAGCTTGCCCTTGGTCAGCACCCAGCGGACCTCGTCGTCGAGGATCTCCGCGGCCGTGCCGGGGATCGAGTCGACCCCCGCCTCGCGGACGGCGACCAGGAACTCCTCGTACGACAGGCCCATCCGGCTCGCGCCGTTGACGATCTCCATCGGGCTGTACGCGTGGAGGTGGATGCCCGGCACCCGGGCCTTCACCGCGCGGGCGAGGTCGAGGTAGGCGGATCCCGGCAGGTCGGGGTGGATGCCGCCCTGCATGCAGATCTCGGTGGCGCCGAGGTGCCAGGCCTCCTCGGCGCGGTCGGCGACCTGGTCGAGCGACAGCGTGTACGCGTCGGCGTCGGTGCGCCGCTGGGCGAACGCGCAGAACCGGCAGCCGGTGTAGCAGACGTTCGTGAAGTTGATGTTCCGGTCGACGACGTAGGTGACCTCGTCGCCGACGACGGCACGGCGGAGGTCGTCGGCGATGCGGCACAGCGCGTCGAGGTCAGGGCCGTCGGCGTGGAACAGCCGCAGCGCCTGCTCGTCGGTGAGCTTCGACGGGTCGGCCGCTGCCTGCCGCAGCGCTGCGGTCGCGTCGGTGAGGACCCCCGTGCCGGGCGCGCCCTGGACGCTCTCGGCGAGCGCGGTCCAGTCGCCGTAGACGGCGTCGAAGTCCGACCGCTTGTCCTCGCTGCGGCCCTCGGTGTCGATGGCGGCGTGCAGGTCGACGCGGCCGGCGGACACCAGGCCGCCGTCCGGCTCCTGCCACGGCAGCCCCCGCGCGGTCACGTCGGCAGCGAGGCCTCGGCCGTCGGCGAGGGCGGCGACGTGCGCGGACAGCCGCGGGTCCAGCCACGGCTCGGCCAGGTACGGCGGGTGCGCGGTGAGCCGCTCGGTCAGCGTGAAGCCGGCCGCGGCCGTCCAGGACGCGAGGTCGTCGAGCTGCGGCCACGGCCGCTCGGGGTTGACGTGGTCGGGCGTGAGCGGCGAGACGCCGCCGAGGTCGTCGATCCCCGCGGCGAGCAGCGCCGCCACGTCGGCCGGGTCGACGAGGTTGGGCGGTGCCTGCACCCGCATCCGCGGGCCGAGCACCAGCCGGCTCACGGCGACCGCGGCGAGGTGCTCCTCGCGGTCGGCGTCGTCGCGGTCGCGGGCCGCGGTGTCGGGCTTGGCCCGGAAGTTCTGGACGATGACCTCCTGCACGTGCCCGTAGCGCCGGGCGCTCGCGCGGATGTCGAAGATCGACTGTGCCAGCTCCTCCGGCGTCTCGCCGATGCCGACGAGCACACCGGTGGTGAACGGCACCGAGCTGCGCCCGGCATCCTCGAGCACCCGGAGGCGTACCGCCGGGTCCTTGTCGGGGCTGCCGTGGTGGACCGCGCCCGGTGTCTCGAACAGCCGGGTCGCCGAGGTCTCCAGCATCATGCCCATCGACGGCGCGACCGGCTTCAGGCGCTGCAGGTCCGCCCACGACAGCACGCCGGGATTGAGATGCGGCAGCAGCCCGGTCTCCTCCAGCACCGCGATCGCCGCCGCGCGCACGTAGGCCAGCGTCGAGTCGTACCCGGCCGCGTCCAGCCACTCCCGCGCCTGCGGCCAGCGGTCCTCGGGCCGGTCGCCGAGGGTGAACAGCGCTTCCTTGCAGCCGAGCGCCGCGCCCTCGCGCGCGATCGCGAGCACCTCGTCGAGCGACAGGAACGGCGCCGGCAGCTTGGCCGGCGCGGTCGCGAAGGTGCAGTAGTGGCACCGGTCGCGGCACAGGCGCGTCAGCGGGATGAACACCTTGCGGGAGTAGGTGACCGTGCCCGGCCGCCCGAGCTGGAGCAGACCGGCGTCGCGGACCGCCGCGGCCGCGGTCATGGTGGCGGCGAGATCGTCGCCGCGGGCGCCCAGCAGCACCGTCGCCTCGGCGAGGTCGAGGGTCTTGCCGTCGCGGGCCCGGGCCAGCGCGCGGCGCATCGCGTTCGAGGTCTCCGGCGCCATGGCTTCGAGCCTAGGCGCGCGCACCCGGGCCGCCGCGGGCACGTGGGAGAGGATGGCTCCCGTGCGGGTCACGGCGCTGGCGGGCGGGTTCGGCGGGGCGCGGTTCCTGGCCGGCGTGGTCGCCGAGGGCCACGAGGTGACGGCGGTCGTCAACACCGGCGACGACCTGTGGCTGCACGGCCTGAAGGTCTGCCCCGACCTCGACACCGTGATGTACACCCTGGGCGGGGGCATCTCCGCCGAGCGGGGCTGGGGCCGCGAGGGGGAGACCTTTGCGGTCTCGGGCGAGCTCGCCGCGTACGGGTTCGGGCCGGCGTGGTTCGGGCTCGGCGACCGCGACCTCGCGACGCACCTGATCCGGACCCAGCTGCTCGAGGCCGGGCAGTCGCTGACCGACGTCACGGCCGCGCTCTGCGCGCGCTGGCGGCCGGGCGTGACGCTGCTCCCGATGACCGACGACCGCGTCGAGACCCACGTCGTCGTCGACGACCCGGAGACCGGTACGCGGCACGCGATCCACTTCCAGGAGTGGTGGGTCCGCCACCGCGCGGCGCTGCCGGCGCACGCGATCGTGCCGGTCGGCGCCGAGGAGGCGAAGCCCACACCTGCTGTGCTGCAGGCGATCTCGGACGCCGAGATCGTCCTGCTGCCGCCGTCGAACCCGGTGGTGTCGATCGGCACCGTGCTGGCGGTGCCCGGCATCCGCGACGCGCTACTGGCGGCCGACGCCCGCATCGTCGGCGTCTCCCCGATCGTCGGCGGCTCCCCCGTACGCGGGATGGCGGCGGAGTGCCTCACCGCGATCGGCGTCGAGACCTCGGCGCAGGGCGTGGCCGCGCACTACGGCGCGCGGTCGGCGGGAGGGCTGCTCGACGGCTGGCTGGTCGACAGCAGTGACCCGTGCGAGGTCGAGGGCATCGCGGTCGGGGCGTTGCCGCTGCTCATGACCGACCTCGACGCGACCCGCGCCATCGTGCGGGCGGCGATCGCGCTGTGAGCCTGACCGGTGCGACCCTCCCCGACGCGGTGCCGTCGCTCTCGGCGCGGCCGGTGCGCGGCGTCCCCGACGTGCGCCCCGGCGACGACCTCGCGTGGCTGCTGGCCGGGGCGGACCTCGCCGACGGCGACGTGCTCGTCGTGACCAGCAAGGTGATCAGCAAGGCCGAGGGGCGGCTGGTCGCGGCCGGCGCCGACCGCGAGGCGACGCGGCAGCGGGCGATCGAGGGCGAGACCACCTCCGTCGTCGCGCAGCGCGGCCGGACGACGATCGCGCGGACGCGGCACGGCTTCGTGCTCGCCAGCGCCGGCGTCGACGCGAGCAACGTGCACGACGACGAGATCGCGCTGCTGCCGCTCGACCCGGACGACTCGGCGCGGCGGCTGCGGTCGGCGTTGCAGGCCGCGACCGGGCGGCGGATCGCGGTCGTCGTGTCCGACACCTTCGGCCGCACCTGGCGGCAGGGGCTGACCGACGTCGCCATCGGGGTCGCTGGCCTCGCGCCGCTGGTCGACCTGCGCGGCCGGGTCGACCCGTACGGGCTGGCGCTGGAGATGACCGAGACCGCCCTCGCCGACGCGGTGGCCGGTGCCGCCGACCTCGTGAAGGGCAAGCTCGGCGGCGTCGCGGCGGCCGTCGTCAGCGGCCTCGGCGCGTGGGTCACCGACGACGACGGCCCGGGCGCGGCTGCGTACGTGCGTCCGCTCGAGGAGGACCTGTTCCGGCTCGGCACCCGTGAGGCTCGGCTCGAGGGGATGGCCGCAGCCGTCGCGAACCGTCGCACGGTCCGGTCCTTCACCGACCGGGCGGTGCCGGAAGCCCTGCTGCGCGCGGCGATCGACGCCGCGGTCACCGCGCCGGCGCCGCACCACACGACGCCCTGGCGGTTCGCGGTCGTCCGCGAGCGGCGTACGCGGCTGCTCGACGCGATGGCCGAGCGGTGGGCCGCCGACCTGCGCGCCGACGGCTTCGACGACGACGCCGTCGAACGGCGGCTGAAGCGGGGCGACGTGCTGCGCGGGGCGCCGGAGCTCGTCGTGCCGCTGCTGGTCCGCGACGGCGCGCACGCCTACCCCGACGGGCGCCGGGCCGCCGCCGAGGAGCGGATGTTCGTGGTGGCGATGGGCGCGGCCGTGCAGTCGCTGCTCGTCGCGCTCGCAGCCGGGGAGCTCGGCAGCTGCTGGGTGTCCTCGACGCTGTTCTGCGCCGACGTCGTCCGTGACGTCCTCGACCTGCCCGCCGACCACGAGCCCTGCGGCGCGGTCGGCGTCGGCTGGCCGGCGGCCGAGGCGTCACCACGCCCGGCGCGGGACGGTGCGGACTTCACCCTGTTCAGATAGCCCGGTGGTCGACGCCCTCGAAGCGGGGGCCGAACCGCGGCTTGCGGAAGCCGCTGGTCTCGACGAGGCGCACGACGCGGCCGCGGTGGCCCGCCCACGGCTGCAGGAACGCCCGCAGCTGGTCGTCGTCGAACGGCCGGCCGGCGAGCGCCCAGCCGACGGTGGCGGGGATGTGGAAGTCGCCGTAGGAGACCGCGTCGGCATCGCCGTGCGCCCGCATCATCACCTCGGCCGCCGTCCACACCCCGATGCCCGGCACCGAGCGCAGCACCGCGGCGGGGTCCGCGGCGGCGAGCGACCGCTCGAGGTGCGGCGCCGCCGCAGCCGCGGCCAGCACCGCCCG
>CAJCIY010000158.1 GCA_903970495.1 Candidatus Melainabacteria bacterium
GAACGCCGGCGGCGCGGGCGGTCTCGGGTTCGAGCCAGTCCGGTTGCGCCAGCACCGGCAGGTCGGTGCCGGCGCGGTGGAGCAGGCCGCCGGGCAGCAGCAGATCACCGGCCACCTCCGGTCCGTCGACGCCCGGCAGCAGCAGCTCGGAGCCGACCCACTCCGGCGCCGACCCGGCCAGGGCGACGAGCGCGCAGACCCCGCGGGCCAGCTCGTCGTCGTACCCGTCGGCGTCCTCGGCGGCCGCTCGCAGCGCCGGGTCCTCGAGCAGCCCCGCCGCGGTGGCCGGCACCGCGCCGAGCCGCTCGAGCAGCGGGTGCGCGGCGTCGGGATGGATGATCCGCAGCGGCAGCGACGACACCTCGGGCGGTACGGGCCCGTCGGGGAGCAGTGCCCCGCGGCAGCCCGTGACGACCCGGCCGCCGACCAGCGGGACCGGCAACGAGCCGAGCGCGTCGCGGTCCGGCGCGTCCTCGAGCGCCTCGTAGACCGCGCGCCAGCCGGCAGGCTCGCGCGTCCCGGCGGCGAGCAGCTCGACGACGTCCCGCGTACGCAGTCGCTCCACCCGCAGCACGTCGAGGGCCGCACCGTGGGCGAGCAGGGCCGGCGGCAGCAGGCCGTCGATCTCCGCTTCCAGCAGACCCGTGACGGCCGCCGCCACAGGCTCCATGTCGACGACGCGAAAACCCGGCAGCACAGCCACGTCCGGGAGGGCGTCGAGCACCGCTGCCCGGACCGCGGCGTCGACCGGGCCCGAGGCCAGACCCACCGGCACGAGCGGCAGCGGGTCGTCGAGCGAGGGCAGCAGCGCCGCCACCGCGCGGCCGGCCGCCGCCAGGATGTGCGAGGCGAGCGGCCCGGGTACGAGCCGCCGCCGGGTCGGCTCCAGGGGCACCGTGGCCGCGAGGACGACCGGCAGCGACAGCGGCTCGTCGGTCGGCGTCGGCGCGCGCAGCGGCTGCGGCACCGGCAGGGTCGAGGAGATCGGCGCGTACGCGGTCACCGACCACTCCGGTCGCTCCTCCGGCGGGCGCCCGGCCATGAGCTCCGCCGCGGCGGTGCCCGACAGCGTCGACGACGCCCACGGCACCTCGTCGAGCCAGACCCGCGAACCCTCGCGGCGGCAGGTGATCTCCCGTTCGCCGACGTGGAGCGAGGCGAGCCCGGGCAGCACCAGCGGCAGCGTCGGGTCGACCGCGGCCAGCAGCCGCCGCGCGGCGTCGGCGTCGGTGAGTGGCAGCCGGACCACCGTGTCGTAGCCGGCCGGCACCTCGAGCGGCTCGCCCTCGAACGGCAGCCGCAGCACCGGTACGTGCCCGCCGCGCTGCCCGAGCTCCGCCGCCAGCGATGCGGGCAGCAGTGCACGGGTCCGCTCCGCCGACCACGACACCGACGGCAGTCCGCGCGAGCCGATCGAGGGGGCGTCGGTGACCGCGAGGACGGCGGCGAAGCCGACGCCGTACCGGCCGACCGTGGTGCCGTCGCGCTTGGCCGACGCGCGGAGCGTCGAGAGACCGGTGACCCCCTCGGCGGTGAGCGGCCGGCCGTCGTTCGCCGCCCACAGCACGTCGCCCTCGAGCCAGATGCGGAGCCGCGAGCCGCCCGCATCGACGGCGTTCTGCGCCAGCTCGACGACGAGCCGGTCGCGGTAGCCGCCGGTCGCCGCGTCGGCCTCGGCGTTCGCGTCCTCGCGGAACCGCGCGGGCGAGGCCTCCCACGACGCGAGGACCCGCTGCCGGATCCCCGCGCAGTCGTAGGACACGCGCTGACCGTAGGCGCCGGGCGATCGGGCTAGAGCTCGGCCGCCTCGGGGCCGAAGGTCACCACGTCGGCCGGCTCCGGCGGGGCCACGACCATCGCCTCGGAGTGCGCGCCGCAGCCGTACGTCCGGGCGACGACCTTGCCGTCGGCCGGCGCCATCTCGTTCGCGCACGCGCCGAAGGCGACCCCGAGCGACCCGACGAGGCCGACGAAGAACCCGCAGGAGTCGCAGGTGCTGGGCGCGGCCTCGGCGATCGGCGAGTCGGGCCCGCGCTTCCCGTCGTACCAGCGCGTCGCCGCCTCGTCGCGACCCTTGACCGACAGCACCCGCGGCCGGCCGAGGCCGAGCTCGAGCCACAGCTCGTCGTCGACCCAGCCCTCGGTGTCGCTCATCCGCAGCACCAGCCGCGGGTCGTCGGCGGCGGTCGGCAGGATGTCGCCGGCGCCGACGTCGCCAGGCAGCAGGCGCTCCGACCACGGCACCCACGCCGGTGACTGCAGCGCTTCGGCGCCGGGCAGCAGCACCGCGTCGTCGACCGTCGCGACCTTGGAGCGCGGCACGCGGACGACCTCGACGGCCCAGTACCAGCCCACGTACGCCGGGTCGGTCGCCTCGAAGGCGTGGACCGCGCCCTTGCCGCCGCCGCCCACGGCCACCGGCCACACGCCGAGGTGCTCGCCGACGCGCTGGTAGGGCCCGGCCTCCTGCTCGGCGGCCACCCGCGCGAGCTCGATCGCACCGCGCAGCACCGTGTCGACGGCGCCGGCCACGGCTTCGGGCAGGACGACGGTCGGCGCGCTGTGCTCTGTGCTCACCCACCCATCCTCGCAGGTGCGACCATCGAGGGGTGGAGAGCTGGCTGCGAGGCCTGCGCGCCCGGACGACCTCCGGCGGCGCGCTGCGCTCCGGCCTGACCGCGACCACCGACCTCAACGCCGCGAACGCCGCCTGCGACGCGTTCCTCGCCATCGCGCTCGCCAGCACGCTGTTCTTCGCGGTGCCGGCGGGCGAGGCCCGCGGCAAGGTCGCGCTCTACCTGCTCGTCACGATGGCGCCGTTCGCGCTGCTGGCCCCGGTCGTCGGGCCGCTGCTCGACCGCGTCGGCCGGTTCCGGCGCATCTCGATGGGCGCGACGATGCTCGCCCGCGCGATCCTCGCCTGGTCGATGGCGGGCCACACCGGCGGACTCGCGCTCTACCCGCTCGCGCTGGGAGCGCTGATCGGGTCCAAGGCGTACGGGGTCGCGAAGTCCGCGGTCGTCCCGCGCGTCGTGCCACCCGGCGGCAGCCTGGTCGCCGTCAACAGCCGGCTGCAGCTGGCCTCGACCCTCGGCTCGGTGCTCGCGGCGCCGGTCGCGCTGGGGATCGCCCACCTGGTCCACACGAACGGGCTGCTGCGGCTGACAGCCGTGGCGTACGTCGCCGCGTCGTTCCTCGTGCTGCGGCTACCGCGGACCGTCGACGCGCCGCGGCGGCCGGCGGAGCGCACCGCGTTCCTGCCGATCTCGCGGCGGGCGATCCTGGGCAACCTGCCGTTCGCGATGCGCCGGGTGCTGCCCATCCGCGCGCTGGTCGGCTTCCTGACGCTCTTCCTGGCCTTCTACCTGCGCCAGCACGGCCAGGACACCAAGGCACTCGGTGTGCTTGCCGGCGCGGTCGCCCTCGGCAACGTCATCGGCCTGGTCGCCGGGCGCGCGAGCCGCCACCACCGGCCCGAGGGGATCATCGCCATCGCCCAGATCGTGGCGGGCGTCGCGACGGTGGTCGCCGCGGTCTTCTTCTCGCTGGGCGCCGCGCTGCTGCTGGCGCTGCTCGCACAGCTCGCCGCCGTCATGGCCAAGCTCTGCCTCGACGCGGTCATGCAGCGCGACGTCCCCGAGGCGCGGGACGGGCGCATCGGCGTGCGCGAGGAGGACGTCGACGGGATCCTTGCCGGTGTACGGGAGCTGCCCCGAGAGCACGCGGTACGCGAGGACGCCGAACGCGTAGACGTCGGCGAGGTGGCGCTCGGTGCCGAGCTGC
>CAJCIY010000159.1 GCA_903970495.1 Candidatus Melainabacteria bacterium
CGGCTGCCGCCGTCGAGATCAGGACGACCGGCGCCTTCACGATGAACGACGTCACGAACCAGAAGCGGAGGTCGCCCCCGGCGGTGAAACCGCCCAGCACAAGCAGCGCGAAGTAGGTCAGCGGCACGGCGACGACCGTCGCGACGAGGCGCTCCCGTCGCACCGTCGCCGTCGCGAGCGCCGCACCCGCCGCCAGGAAGAGCGCGAAGAGCGTCTTGGCGGGGGCGCCGTGCGCGGTGTCGAGCGCAGCACCGAGGAGCCCGGCGACGAACGTGACCGCGACCGCCACGCGCAGCGGGAGGTCGGTGATCCGTAGCGGCCGAGGGGGAAGCTGTGTGTGCAGCAGGGCCATGGTCGCCGAGGCTAGGGCCGGGTGCCGTCCGGGTCAGGACGACACGCGGGGCGGGTGCGCGGGCTATCCGACCTCCCGCAGCCGCTCGGCGGAGGTCAGCCGGTCGGTGAGCTCCGGAGCGGCCAGCGGCCGGACGCCGTCGGTGACCCCGCCGGGTGCGGGCAGCGGCTCGTCGCCGACCCCGAGATCGACCAGCCGCCGGGCGGTGACCAGCACCCGCGACTCGAGCGACCCGACGGTCGTGTTGTACGCGCCGACGGCGCCGGTCAGCGACCGCCCGAGCTTGTCGAGGTGCGCGCCGACGACGCCGAGCCGCTCGTACAGGTCGCGTCCGAGCTGGCCGATCTGGGCGGCGCTCTCCGACAGCCGCTCGCTCCGCCAGCCGAAGGCGACGGTGCGCAGCAGGGCGACCAGCGAGCCGGGCGTCGCGGGCACGACCCCCCGCGAGAACGCGTCCTCGAGCAGCGTCGGGTCCTGCGCGAGCGCCGCGTCGAGGAACGCATCCGCCGGCAGGAACAGCACGACCAGCTCGGGTGAGCCGTCGAGGTCGGCCCAGTACGCCTTGTCCGCGAGTGCCTTCACGTGGCTGCGGACCGCCCGGGCGTGCGCCGCGAGCGCAGCGTCGCGGGAGGCCTCGTCGGGCGCCTCCATCGCCGCGAGCCAGTGCAGCAGCGGCACCTTGGAGTCGACAGCGACGTCCTTGCCGTCGGCGAGGTGGACCACGAGGTCGGGTCGGTGCCGGCCGTCGGCGGAGGTGACCTGCTCGGAGAAGTGGCAGTGCTCGAGCGCGCCCGCCGACTCGACGACGCGGCGGAGCTGCACCTCGCCCCACCGACCGCGGGTCTGCGGCGCCCGGAGCGCGGTGACCAGCCGTCCGGTCTCGGAGCGGAGCCGCTCACCGTCGAGGCGCAGCTGCGCGACCTGCTCGGTGAGCCCGCCGTACGCCCGCTGACGGGAGGCCTCGACCGCACGGAGCTGCGCGTCGATGCCGGCGAGTGACTGTGCGACCGGCGCCAGCCCGAGATCGGGGGTGCGCGAGCCGCGGACGAGCCAGCCGGCGATGAGGCCGACCAGCAGGGCGAGGAGTGCGACGAGGACGATCACGCGGCGAACCGTCCCACCGGGGTCCGACACAATGGGGCCGTGGCTCTCTCGATCGGCATCGTCGGCCTTCCCAACGTCGGGAAGTCGACCCTCTTCAACGCACTGACCCGCGCGACCGTGCTCGCCGCGAACTACCCGTTCGCGACGATCGAGCCCAACGTCGGCATCGTGCCCGTGCCGGACGACCGGCTGGCCGAGCTCGGCAAGCTCTACGACTCCGAGAAGCTGGTGCCCGCGACCGTCGAGTTCGTCGACATCGCCGGCCTCGTACGCGGTGCCAGCGAGGGCCAGGGCCTGGGCAACCAGTTCCTCGCGCACATCCGCGAGACCGACGCGATCTGCCAGGTGGTCCGCGCCTTCGCCGACCCCGACGTCGTGCACGTCGACGGCCGCGTCGACCCCGTCGCCGACGTCGAGACGATCAACACCGAGCTGATCCTCGCCGACCTGCAGACGATCGATGCGCGGCTGCCCCGGCTCGAGAAGGAGGGCCGGCTCGACAAGGCCAAGGCGCCGCTCTACGAGGCGGCGGCCCACGCGCGTGAGGTGCTGAACTCCGGACGGACGCTCGTCTCGGACCCGACCGTCGACCGGGCGGCGCTGCGCGACCTGTTCCTGCTCACCGCCAAGCCGTTCCTCTACGTCGTCAACGTCGACGAGGACCAGATCGGTGATCCCGCCGTGATCGCAGGCGTCTCCGAGCTGGTCTCACCCGCGCCCGTCGTCGCCCTGTGCGCAAAGGTCGAGGCCGAGCTGGTCGAGATGGAGCTGGCCGAGGCCGCGGAGCTGCTCGCGTCCTACGGGCAGGAGCGCAGCGGTCTCGCGCAGCTCGCCGAGGCCGGCTTCCGGACGCTGGGGCTGCAGACCTACCTCACCGCCGGGCCGAAGGAGGCGCGGGCGTGGACGATCCGCGTCGGTGCCACCGCGCCGCAGGCGGCCGGCGTCATCCACTCCGACTTCGAGAAGGGCTTCATCAAGGCCGAGGTCGTGTCGTACGAGGACCTCGTCGCCGCGGGTTCGGTGCCCGCCGTCCGGTCCGCGGGCAAGGCGCGGATGGAGGGCAAGGACTACGTGATGCGCGACGGCGACGTCGTCGAGTTCCGCTTCAACGTCTGAGCCACCACATCCGCCGGTCAGCCGCGGCGCATCGCCACGCGGGGCCATCGGGTGAGGCCCAGTCGCTCCTCGACAGCCCCCAGCGCCCTGAGACCAGCCGTCAGGTGATCATCCGGGACGACGGTGAACCCGAGCCGCGCGTAGTACGGCGCGTTCCACGGCACGTCCCGGAAGGTCCGGAGGGTCAGTACGGGACGGTCCGACTCCCGCGCCCACTCGGCGACGAGCTCGATGAGCCTGCGCCCTAGACCATGTCGTGCGTAGGCGGGTGACACCGACACCTGCTCGATGTGGGTGGCGCCGTCGACGAGGTCGACGAGGCAGTACGCGACGGGCCGGTCGTCTCCGTCTGCCGCGATCCACATCCGGCCTGCGTCCTGGTAGGCGGCCAGGCGTTCGACCGAGGGCGGCTCGTCGTCGGCCACGAGGTCCATGCCCAGCTCGCGGAAGATCCGGCCGGCGGCGCGCTCGAGGTCGCGAATGCTGTCGAGGTCCTCGGGCCGGGCCGGCCGCAGCGCAACAGCGAGGTCTGGCGTCACGGGGTCAGTGTCGCGGTAGCACCACCGTGATCTGGAGGCGACCGCGCCCCGTGAGCGGGGTCCGATCTCCCGCTCCGCCGGAGGTCAGTCCTCGATGAGATCGAGACCCTGCTCGCGCAGCGCGGCCAGGCGGGCGAGCATCCCCTGCAGCACCGCGGGGTCGTGGCCGACCCAGTCTCGTACCTCCTCGACCACCCGGAGCGGGTGGCGGCTGCGGTAGGACTGCGTCACGTTGCCGGGGAACTTCTTGTCCGTCACGTTCGGGTCGTCCTCGAACGGCCCGAGCGGCGACACGACGTAGACGTGCCCGCGACCGGCGTCGCCGGCCAGCGCACTCGCCAGCTCCGCTCCCCAGGCAGCGGTCTCGACGAGGGCACTGAAGTAGACGTTGTTCGAGACCCGCCCCGCCTGGAAGTTCGACGCGCGCCCGGGGACCAGCTCGTCGCCGGGTAGGAGCGCGTACCTCGTCCCGTGGAAGAAGGGGCCCGCGATGTGGTCACAGTGGTCGAATGTCACCGGCACCCGGGCGCCGTCGTCGGCCATGCCGGTCCTAGGGGGCCGCGGTGACCGTGGCGAGCGTCGCGTGCGCCTGGGCGAGCGCGACCAGGTGCGTGCGCTCCGCCTGGAAGCGGTCGCTGTCGGCGTTGCCGCCCGCCATGTCCGCCACCTGTGCGAGGAGCTCCTCGGCGGCGGCGTAGTGCTCCTGTGGGGTCATCGTCCCGACGTTAGCCTGACGCGCTCGCGGCGATGGCAGCGTCGAGCATCGCGTCCAGCGACTGCAGCCGGCTGGGCAGCAGCCGCGTGATGCGGTCGTCGTGCACCACGACATCGTTGCCGAGGCTGTCGAGCAGGGTCGCCGCGAGCTGCGGGTCGACGTCCGTGAACAGCTTCACCCCGATCTTCGCGGCGAACGGCGGGATCACCGGCACCGGGATGCGCGGCCCGCGCCGGCCGAGCTTCCCGGCCATGATCCGCAGCAGCTCCGCGTAGGTCACGACGTCGGGGCCGCCGACCTCGAACGTGGCGTTGACGGCGGCGGGCAGGGCGAGGACCCCGGTGAGGTAGCGCAGGACATCGGAGAGCGCGATCGGCTGCACCCGCGTCTCGGTGGCGCGGGGCGGCACCAGGCGTACCGGGATGTTGGCCACCACCTGGCGCAGCAGCTCGAAGCTCGCGCTGCCGGCGCCGATCACGAGCGCAGCCCGCAAGGTCGTGACCGGTACGCCGGCCTGGGCCAGCCGGCCCTCGACCTCCTGCCTGCTGGCGAGGTGCTCGGACAGGTCGTCGCCCTCGCGCCCCAGGCCACCGAGGTAGACCACCTGCCGGAGGCCCGCCTCGGCCGCAGCGAGCCCGAACGTCCGTGCGGCGTCCGCGTCGTGGTCGCCCACGTCGCCAGGACCGTCGAGGCCGTGCACGAGGTAGTACGCCGCCTCGCAGCCGGCCATCGCCGCGACCAGTGACGCGCGGTCGTCGGTGTCCCCGGCGACCGGCTCGCCGGCTCCGGCGTACGCCTCGGGCTTGCGGGTCATCGCGCGGACGTCGTGACCGGCGTCGACGAGCACGGGGGCCAGCGCACCCCCGATGAAGCCGGACGCCCCGGTCAGCAGCACGCGCACGGGCGGGGTCTGCCCACGGCCGGCAAGCTCGGAACTCCCGGGAGGCGTGGGGCAAGGCCGAGGTGGGACAACGACGAGGTGGGACAACGACGAGGTGACCCGCCGCGACCGCCGTCAGATCGTCCGCCGGTGAGCGTCGCCGGCGTCCCGCTGACCGCGCCCAGGCTCGCGGGGGCGGTCGTGTTCGACCAGCGCTGGTGCGACCTGGCGTTCCTGCACTGGCCGGTCGACCCGGCCGCCGTCGAGCGGTGGATGCCACCGGGTGTCCGCGTCGACGTCTTCGACGACGTGACCTACGTCGGGCTGGTCCCGTTCCAGATGCGCGCCGCCCGGATCGGCCGGCGCGTGCCGGCGCCGTACTTCGGGTCCTTCGGCGAGGTGAACGTCCGGCTCTACTCGGTCGACGACGCCGGCCGCCACGGCGTGGTCTTCCGCAGCCTCGACGCCTCGCGGCTCGCGGTGAGCTCGGTCGCGCAGCTGCTCGGGGTCCCGTACGTCTGGTCGCACGTGGCTGCCAGCCCGTACGCGTCGACGCCGGCCGACCCGTTCCCGCCGCT
>CAJCIY010000160.1 GCA_903970495.1 Candidatus Melainabacteria bacterium
CGCCCGAGCCGCAGACGTACGCGTCGACCCGGCCGTCGCCGGCGACCGCGGTCGGCCAGGATGCCCGCACCGCGTCGGTGGCGGTCCCCTCATACCGGACGTAGCCGGCGCCGGCCCGGACGGCGCCGCCGACGCACAGCACGCCGGCGCCGGGGTACTGCTCGCTGCCGGCGACGATCCCGACGACGCCGCGGGAGTACTTGTCCGAGACGTCCGGCGGGGTCGGGACGATCGCCGCGACGTCGTCGGCGTCGAGCACGCCCAGGTCGGAACGGGCCGCGAAGTCGAGACCGACCGGCGCCACCACGACCGAGCCGCACAGCGACGCCCCGACGCCGACGACGTGGCCCGGCTTGAGCCGATCGAAGGTCACGGTCAGGTCGGCGCGTACGGCCGGGCCGTCCACCGCTCCCGTCGCCGCGTCGACACCGCTCGGCAGGTCGACCGCGACCACCCGACCCGGCAGGTCCGCCGCGAGCGCTGCCGCCCGCCCGGTGAGGCCGCCGCGCGAGCCCAGGCCCACCATGCCGTCGACCACGAGGTCGGTGTCCGCCGGCACCGCGTCGAGCACCCGGAGACCCGCGGCCGCCTCGCGCCACAGCGCGTCGCCGTCCCGCTCGGACGAGCGCACGACCACCACCGAGGCGCCCCGGCGGCGGAGCTCCTGCCCGGCGAACAGCGCGTCCGCGGCGTTGTGGCCGGAGCCGGCGAGGACGCACACACGCGCGCCGTAGACCGACCCGAGCAGCCGCGCGGCCTCCACCGCGACCGCGTACGACGCCCGCGCCACGAGCGCTGCCTCACCGACGCGCCCCGACGCCGACGCATCCGCCGCACGGGTCTCCTCGACGCTCGCGACCCATCTCACGACGCGCGCCTACCCCGAGGGGGCAACCACACGCGGCGAAGGCGCCCCGCCGCAGGGATCACTCGACGGTGACGGACTTCGCGAGGTTGCGCGGCTTGTCGACGTCGAGGCCTCGGGCCAGCGCGAACTCCATCGCCAGGACCTGGAGCGGCACCGTCGTGACGAGCGCGGAGTAGAGCGTCGGCGTCTGCGGCACCCGGATGACGTGCTCCGCGTACGGCAGCACCGCGTCGTCGCCGTCCTCGGCGACCACGATCGTGCGCGCGCCGCGGGCGCGTACCTCGGCGATGTTGGACAGCACCTTCTGGTGCAGCACGCCGCGGGAGCGCGGCGAGGGCATCACCACGACGACCGGCACGCCCTGCTCGATCAGCGCGATCGGGCCGTGCTTGAGCTCGCCGGCCGGGAAGCCCTCGGCGTGCACGTACGCGAGCTCCTTGAGCTTGAGCGCCCCCTCGAGCGCCACCGGGTAGCCGACGTGACGGCCGAGGAACAGCACGGTCGGCGAGGGCGAGAGCTCGCGGGCGAGGTCCGCGACCGGGCCCATCCGCGTCAGGGTCTCGGCGACGAGCCCGGGCATGGCCTCGAGGGTGTCGTACTCGCGGGCCACCTCCTCGCCGTCCTTGGTGCCGAGCACGCGCGCGAGCGCGAGGCCGAGCAGCGACGTCGCGGTGATCTGCGCCAGCAGGCACTTGGTCGACGCGACGCAGACCTCGAGGCCGGCGCGGGTGTAGAGCACCGCGTCGGACTCGCGCGGGATCTGCGAGCCGTTGGTGTTGCTGATGGCCAGGACGCGCGCCTTCTGCGTCTTGGCGTGCCGGACGGCTTCGAGCGTGTCGGCGGTCTCGCCGGACTGGCTGATCGCCACGACGAGGGTGTTGCGGTCGAGCACCGGGTCGCGGTAGCGGAACTCGCTCGCCATCTCGACCTCGACGGGGATCCGGGTCCAGTGCTCGATGGCGTACTTGGCGAGCAGCCCGGCGTGGTAGGTCGACCCGCAGCCGACGACGAACACCTTGTCGATCTCGCGCAGGTCGTCGTCGGAGAGCCGCTCCTCGTCGAGGGTGATCCGGCCGTCGGCGGTGAGCCGACCGCGGAGGGTGTCCTCGATCGCGGTCGGCTGCTCGAGGATCTCCTTCTGCATGAAGTAGTCGTGGCCGCCCTTCTCGGCGGCGGCGAGGTCCCAGTCGACGTGGAAGGGCAGGGTCTCGGCCGGCAGACCGTCGAAGCCGGTGACGCGGTAGCCGGTCCGGCGGACCTCGACGACCTGGTCCTGCCCGAGCTCGACGGCGTCGCGGGTGTGGCCGATGAACGCGGCGACGTCCGAGCCCAGGAACGTCTCGCCCCGGCCGACGCCGATGACCAGCGGCGAGCTGCGGCGACCGCCGACGACCAGGCCCGGCTCGCCGGCGTGGGTGACCAGCAGCGTGAACGCACCCTCGAGCCGGTTGACGACAACAGTGAGCGCCGCGGCGAGGCCTGTCACCGGGTCGTACGCGTCCTCCAGCAGGTGTGCGACGACCTCGGTGTCGGTGGCGCTGGCGAGCTCGTGGCCGGCCGCCTCGAGCTCGGCGCGGAGCGCGACATGGTTCTCGATGATGCCGTTGTGGACGACGGCGAGGACACCCTGGCAGTCGGTGTGCGGGTGGGCGTTGCCGTCCGTCGGCCCGCCGTGCGTCGCCCAGCGGGTGTGGCCCATGCCGGTCGTGCCCTCGAGCGGCTCGGAGTCGGCGAGCAGCTTCTCGAGGTTGCGGAGCTCACCGGCGCGCCGGGCGGTGCGCAGCGTCCCGTCGGCACAGACGACGGCGACGCCCGCGGAGTCGTAGCCGCGGTACTCGAGCCGGCGCAGGCCCTCCAGGCAGACGTCGAGGGCCTGCTGGGGTCCGACGTACCCGACGATGCCGCACACGCGGTCCACGGTAGCCCGCCGCGGCTCATCCCAGGCGGAACGCCAGCAGCGCCACGTCGTCGTCGTGCGCGGACCCGACCATGTCGAGCAGCACGCCGTCGAGCAGCCCTTCGACGCCCGCGCACGCGTAGGACGCCGCCACGGTGCGCAGGCGCTCCAGCCGGACGTCGATGCCCTCGTCGCGCCGCTCCACGAGCCCGTCGGTGTAGAGCAGCACCGTCGAGCCGGGCTCGAGGACGATCTCCGCGGCGTCGCGGCCGAGCGTCGCGTCCGCGCCGAGCATCAGGCCGTCGGACCGGTCGTCGGTCAGCAGCCGCGCGGTCCCGTCGGGAGCGACGAGCACCGGCGGCGGGTGGCCGGCGTTCGACCAGCGCAGCCGCGCGACCCCGTCCTCACCCGTCCGGACACCGGCCACCACCAGCGTCGCCATGACGTCGAGCTCGAGCTCGTCTACCAGCCCGTCGAGCCGGACCAGCGCCGCGGCCGGGTCACCGCCGCGGTCGACGGCGACGGCGCGCAGCAGGTTGCGCAGCTGACCCATCTTCGCGGCGGCCGCGAGGTCGTGGCCCACGACGTCGCCGATGACCAGCGCGGCGCCGCCGCCGCTGGTGCGGAAGGCGTCGTACCAGTCGCCGCCGACCTCGGCGGCCTCGCTCGCCGGGACGTACCGGCCCGCCATCGTCGCCCCGCGGAAGGCGGGCAGCTGCGTGAGCAGGCCGGCCTGGAGCGTCTCGGCGGCGCCGCGCTGCAGCGCGTACAGCCGGCTGTTGTCGATCGCCAGGGACGCGCGCCGGGCGAGGTCGACGGCGCTCAGCTCCTCCTCGACCGAGAAGCCCCAGGCGCCGGTGCGCACCAGCGTCATCGCCCCGAAGACGCGTCCGCGGGCGGCGAGGCCCAGCACGAGGGTGTCACCGGCGCCGAGCAGGTCGAACAGCTCGGCCTGGACGTTGCCGAGGTCGTCGCGCCGGTCGATGCCGCCGAGGTCGGCGCGGGCGAGGCGGACGACCGGCTCGAGACCGCGCAGCACCCGGGCGAGCGGCGCGGTCGCGGCCACGATCGGCGGCAGGTCCCGGCGCCGGACCTCCGCCGGCAGGTCGAGCTCGCGGTGGCCGACCTCCACGCGGAACAGCCGGTCGCCGTCGACGGCGTCGACGACGGCCCAGTCGGCCAGCACCGGCACCACCGCCCGCGCGAGCTCGGCCAGCCCGTCGAGCTGGTCGAAGCGGTTGGCGAGCAGGTCGGACACCGCAGCGATGAGCCCGCTGCGGGCGGAGGCCTGCGCCGCCTCGAGCAGCAGCCGCTGCGTGTGCGCGTTCGTCGCCCGCAGCCGCAGCTCCGAGGACACCGCGACGGCGATGTCGGCGAGCGTCTCGAGGTCCTCCTCGCTCCACGCGTGGGCCGCGCTGTCGATCGCGCAGAGCGCCCCTAGGACCTGGCCGTCCGCCGACTTCAGCGGCATGCCGGCGTACGCCCCGATCCGGAGGTCGACGACGGCGGGGTGGTCGCGGAGCTCGGGGAGGGACCGGGTGTCGACGAGGACCATCGGCTCCCCGCTCGTCACGACGGTCCGGCACAGCGAGTGGGAGATCGGCGTCTCGCGCAGCTCCTCGGCTCGGCCGCCGAGCCCGACGACGCCGGGGAGCAGCTGCCGGCCGGACTCGACGAGGGTCACCAACGCGGTCGGCGTGTGCAGCACCCGGCGGACGAGGCGGCAGTAGCCGTCGAGGATCTCGTCGGCCGTCGAGGACAGCCCGGTCGCGGCGACCGCCGCCAGCCGCCTGGGGTCGCGCAGCACGGCGTCGGGGTCGGCCGGTTCGTAGGGCGGGGGGACGCGGTCCACGGGTCAGGCCGGCGCGGCGGCGGCCCGTACGGCCGATGCGACCTCGGCGGCGCACGCGTGGGCCTCGTCCTCGGTCGCCGCCTCGACCATGACGCGGACGAGCGACTCGGTCCCGCTCGGGCGCAGCAGCACGCGACCACCGTCGCCGAGGCGGGTGTCGACCGCGGCGGCGGCGGCCACGACGTCGGGGTGCGCGGCGATGCGGCGGTCGCGGACCGGGACGTTGACCAGCACCTGCGGC
>CAJCIY010000161.1 GCA_903970495.1 Candidatus Melainabacteria bacterium
GTCCGGTCGAAGACCGCCTCGACGGTCGAGTAGGCGATCCCGCGCTCGGTCTCGGTACGGACCAGCGGGGCCAGCGCCACCGGCCGGGCGTCCGCGGGCCGCGACGAGCGCTCCGCCGCAGCCGCCGCCCGCGCGTCGACCGCGTCCGCGAACCGGCTGAGCGGCACGCTCTCGTCGACGAGGTTCCACCGCACGGCGGTGGCGCCGCGGATGCCCTCGTTCTTGGTCGCGAAGACGTCGGCGCGGTCCTTGCGGACGTGCCGCTTGTCCACGACGCGGGTCAGGCCACCGGTGCCGGGCAGCACGCCGAGCAGCGGCACCTCGGGCAGCGACACCGCGGAGCTGCCGTCGTCGACGAGCACGATCTCCTCGCACGCGAGCGCCAGCTCGTACCCGCCGCCGGCCGCGGTGCCGTTGAGGGCCGCGATGTACGTCTGGCCCGAGTGCGCGGTCGCGTCCTCGATGCCGTTGCGCGTCTCGTTGGTGAACTTGCAGAAGTTCACCTTCCAGGCGTGCGAGCTCTGCGCGAGCATCTTGATGTTCGCGCCGGCGCAGAACATCCGGTCGAGGCCACCGGTCATGACGACCGCACGGACGGCGGGGTGCTCGAAGCGCAGCCGCTGCACCGCGTCGTAGAGCTCGATGTCGACGCCGAGGTCGTAGCTGTTCATCTTCAGCTCGTAGCCGGGGACGAGTCCGCCGTGCTCGTCGACCTTCAGCGTCAGCGACGCGGTCTGCCCGTCGACCTTCAGCATCCAGTGCTTGTAGCGGTCGGGCGCGGTGTCGAAGTCGACGATCGGGACGGCCGGTCCGGACTCGCTCATGGTCACCTCTCCAGGTCTGTGACGCTCTTCAGACATGCTACAAGTACGTTGCTCATCGTCAAGCACGTGTAGCAGGGTCGACGCCGGCGTAGAGCCTCGCCGCGTTGCCGCCGAGCACCAGGGCGACGAGCTCGTCGGACAGGCCGAGCCCTGCGACGGCCCGGGCGTTCGCTGCGATGCCGGGCACGCCGGGCCAGTCCGTACCGAAGATCATCTTGCGGGCGAGGCGCGGCAGGTCGTAGCGGGCGTAGTAGTCGGGCAGCCGCTTCGGCGGCAGGCCCGACAGCTCGATCCAGACCCGGTCGCGCGACAGCGCCAGGAACGCGGCCGCGTCGTACCACCAGCCGCGGCCGCCGTGGGCCAGCACGATGTCGAGGTCGGGGAAGTCGCGGATCACGGCGTCGAGCAGCACCGGGTCGGCGTACGCGTTGGTCGAGCCCGGGAAGCTGCTGGTGC
This sequence comes from Candidatus Melainabacteria bacterium, assembly GCA_903970495.1. Lineage (GTDB taxonomy): Bacteria > Actinomycetota > Actinomycetes > Mycobacteriales > CAJCIY01 > CAJCIY01. The sequence continues at coordinate 1,281 of CAJCIY010000161.1, forward strand.
CGCAGTGGACGACGAGCGGCACCTGCCGCTCGACGAGGACCGCGTACGCGGGGTAGAGCGCCGCGTCGTCGCAGCGGAACCCGCCGTGGACGGGGTGGAGCTTGAGCGCCGCCGCGCCCTGGTCGAGCTGTCGCTCGAGCTCGCGGGCGATCGGGAAGTGCAGGTGCGGGTTGACGTTGGCGACCGGCCGGAACCGCCGCGGGTTCTGCGCGACCAGCGGCAGCAGCTCCTCGAAGCGCTGGTAGCCGGTCGCCTTCGGGCTGTACTCGCACAGCAGCAGCGCGACGTCGACGCCCTCGGCCTCGAACAGCGCGTCCAGCACGGCCGGGTCCGGGATGCCGTCGGTGCCCCAGACGCGCTCGAGCACCTCGGCGTCGCCGAAGTCGCGGGCCCACTGCGCCCACGCCGGGGCGACGCCGTTGAGCACGGGGACGTGGACGTGTGCATCCACGAGCAGGTGACCGTCGAGCACGGCCCGACCCTAGGCGGGAGCGGCCGCGGGAGCGACGACCGGAGCACTGACCTGAGCACTGAGCTGCGCACCGACCGGAGCGTCCAGCAGCTCCGGCCCGGCGTCGGCGCGCAGCCGGAAGCGCTGCACCTTGCCGGTCGCGGTCTTGGGGATGTCCTCGACGAGCACGATCGCGCGCGGCCGCTTGAACGCGGCCAGCCCCTCGCGGCACCACGCGACCAGCTCGTCGCCGGTCGGGACGGCGCCCGCCACCGCGACGACGAAGGCCACCGGCTTGTCCAGCCCGTCGCGGTCGGTGACGCCCACGACCACGGCCTCGGCAACGGCCGGGTGCTGCAGCAGCCGGCTCTCGACCTCGGCCGGCGAGACCCAGATGCCGCCCGCCTTGAGCAGGTCGCTCGCCCGGCCCAGGCAGGTGAAGTAGCCGTCGGCGGAGCGGACGTAGGTGTCGCCCGTACGCAGCCACTCACCCTGGAAGACCTGCCGGCTCGCGTCGGTGCGGCACCAGTAGCCGGTGGCCATCGACGCACCGCGCACGAACAGCATCCCGGGCTCTCCGTCGGCCACCTCGTGGCCGGCCTCGTCGCGCAGCGAGAGGTCGTACCCCGGCACCGCCTGCCCGGTCGTCCCGGCGCGGACGGCGCCGGCCTGGTTGGACAGGAAGATGTGCAGCTCCTCGGTCGAGCCGATGCCGTCGAGCAGCTCGATGCCGAAGCGGCGGGTGAACCGCTCGTACAGGGCCGCCGGCAGCGCCTCCCCCGCCGAGGCCGAGAGGCGCACGGACGCGAAGGTGTCGTCGGGCAGCGACGAGGCGCACAGCGCGGCGTAGAAGGTCGGGGCCGCGAAGAACAGCGTCGGCCGGTCGACCCGCAATCGCTCCGCCGCGACGTCGGGCGAGGGCCGCCGTGGCTCGAGCACCGTCGTGGCGCCGACCGACAGCGGGAACAGCAGCGAGTTGCCCAGGCCGTAGGCGAAGAACAGCTTCGCGATCGAGAAGCAGACGTCGTCCGGACCGATGCCGAGGATCTCCCGCGCGTACGTCTCGCAGACCGCGACGAGGTTGGCGTGCCGGTGCATCGCGCCCTTGGGCTTGCCGGTGGTGCCGGAGGTGTAGAGCCACAGCGCCGGCGCGTCGGGCGAGGTCAGCGCGCAGCCGACCGGGTCGGACGCGACCAGCTCCGCCCACGTCGTCACCGCGGTCCCGGCGACCTCGGCACCACCGACGGTGACCACGGTGTGGACGTCGGGGCAGCGCAGCACCGCGGTGGCGACGGCCTCGGCGAACTCCGGCGACGCGACGACGACGCGGGCGCCCGAGTCGCTGACGATCGTGGTCAGCTCGGCGGCGTTGTACATCGTCGAGACCGGGACCGCGACGGCGCCGACGCGGATCGCGCCGAGGATCGCGACGGCCAGCTCGGTCCGGTCGGAGCAGACCATCAGCACCCGCTCACCGCTGCGGACGCCCAGCGCGGCGAGGCCCGCGGCGCACCGCCCGACGAGGTCCTGGAGCTCGGCGTACGTGGTCTCGATGCCCTCG
>CAJCIY010000162.1 GCA_903970495.1 Candidatus Melainabacteria bacterium
CCGGACCTCGGCCGGGTCGCGGTCGTCGTCGGGGCGGCGGCGGCGCTCTATGCGCCGTGGGCTGCGTACCCACGGACCTTCACGTTCTACTGCGCGCCGATCGTGCCGATGCTCGCCATCGCCGCGGCGGTCGCGCTCGGCCGGTCCGTGCCGCAGCCGTGGGCACGCCGCGGGGTCGCCGCCCTCGTCGCGCTGGTGGCCGTGGGGCAGCTCGTCGCGCAGCTCGCCACCGGCGCGGTGCTCTAGCTCAGGCCGCGACGACGAACGCGTCGACGGGGTGTGGCAGGACCAGCCCGGGGCCGGGCAGCGCCCGGCCGAGGAGCGCCGCGCGGACGGCGGCCGACAGCGCGGGCGGGACCTGGGCCTGGACGGTGAAGTCGAGCAGCAGCCGGTCGGTCTCCGCGTCACCGGTCGGGCTGAGGTCGAGCACCGCGTCGATCCGCTCGACCTGGGTCCGCCGACCCTGGCTGTTCAGCTCGTCGAGCACGTCGGCGCTGAACCGCTGCTGCCGGCCGGGCGCGAGCTCGCGGACGAGGGCGTTGAGCGGCTCGAGCGGAGCGTGGAGCACCAGCAGCTCGCCGCCCGGGCCGAGCAGCTCGGCGGCGTGACGGAGCGCGGCGCCCAGATCGGCGACGTAGTAGAGCGAGTGGACGGCGAGCACGACGTCTCTCGGCCGCACCGGCGCCAGCCCCTCGAACGGGCCGACGACTAGCTCCGCGCGTACACCGTCGAGCGCGCCGAGCCGGTCGAGGAACGCGGCGCCGCTGGGGGCGTGCGGCTCGACGGCGAGGTAGTCGACGGCGCCGTGGGCCGCGAGCACCGCGGCGAGCGGCGCGTCGACCGACCCGTCGCCGCAACCGATCGAGAGCACCGCGGTCGGCCCGCCGGCGCGGCGCGCGAGCCGCGCGGCCAGCCACGCCGTGAGCAGCGACCGCTGGTCGGACCGGGCCTCGAACAGCGCGTGCCCGGCGGCGTAGTCGACCGGGTCGAGGGGTTGCAGGGGCGGCAGCCCGACGAGCTCGGTGCGGAGCCGGTCGAGCGCCGTCGGGTGCAGGGCGGTCGGTGCTGCTGCCGTGCGCGTCACGCGTCTCCCCATGGGCGCCGCGACGGTGCGGCTTAGGGTCGACTCCATCACGGATGTGCGTCCCGCGCACGTCGAACCCCCCGGGAAGGACCCGAGTGAGCGCCGCCGCCGACACCGCCGCCCGCAGCCTCGAGCACTGGAGCGAGGCCGGCCGCGCCGAGATGGAGGCCTTCTACGCGCTCGCGACCGAGGACTACCGCCAGCTGGCGCTCGCAGCGGACTGGCCCGCGCTGCTCGGCGGTCGCGCCCGTCCGGGCTGGCGGCTGCTCGACGTCGCCTGCGGGTCGGGCAAGTTCCCGACCGCCCTGCTCCGGTACGCCGACCTGGGCGCGCTGCCCCCGGTGACCTACGACCTGCTGGACCCGTCGACGTTCTCGATCGCCGAGGCGCGCTCGCACCTCGCGCCGCCCTTCACGCCGGGCCGCGAGCTCGCGGTGACCCTGCAGGACCTGCCGCCCGACGCCGGCGCGTACGAGGTGGTGTGGGCGACCCACGCCCTCTACGCGTTGCCGCCCGCGGAGCTCGCGGCCGCGGCGGACCGCTTCGTCGCGGCGATCGCGCCGGGCGGTCTCGGCGTCGTCGCGCAGGCCACCGCCCGCTCGCACTACCTCGCGTTCTACGACGCGTTCCGGGCCGGCGTCCACGACGCGACGCCGTACACCAGCGCCGAGCAGGTGCGTGACGCGTTGCGCGCCGCCGGGGCCGACGTCCGCGAGCAGCGGATCACCTACACGACCGGGACGACCGACCGCGTCGTGGCCGAGGGCTTCCTGCAGCGGTGCGCCTTCGACGACACCGTGAGCCTCGCCGAGATGGAGGCCGCGCCCGTCCTCGGCGACTACCTGGCCGGCTGCCGCGACGCCGACGGCGCGTACTCCTTCGACCACGAGGTGCTGCTGCTGTGGCTCTGACCGAGAACCCGCTGCTGCCCGCGGCCAACCGCGACGGCGGCCTCGAGCAGGAGTGGGCTGGCAACGACCAGCAGTGGTGGGACTGGTACGTCACGCTCGCCGCCAACACCGCGACCACGCCGCTCGTGGACGGTCCCGGGCTCCCCGACGCCGCACCCGCGACCGACGACGAGCTGAGCGCGCTGCTGGCGGAGCCGTACGCGGTGGAACCCGCTGCGCTGCAGCGCTTCCGGGCCGAGTCCTTCGTCAAGCTGCCCGGTGTGCTGACGCCGGGCGTCGTCCGCCGCCTGGCCGAGCGGCTCGAGGAGCTGCTCGTCGCCGAGCACGGCACGGACACGGCCGGCCGGTTCACCGCGCTCGAGCAGATGTGGCTCGGCGACGACGTGATGCGGGCGGTCGCGCTCTCGCCCCGGCTCGGCGGCATCGCCGCGGCGTTGCTCGAGGCGGACGTCCGGATCTACCACGACAACGCGCTGTCCAAGGAGCCCGGCTGCGGGCGGACGCCCTGGCATCACGACGCCGAGCACTTCCCGCTCGCGACCCTCGCGGCGGTCACCGCGTGGATGCCGGTGTCGGCGATCCCGCGCGAGATGGGACCGCTCTCGTTCGCCCGCGGCGCAGACCTGCGGCCGCTGCTCGACGGGCTCTCGTTCGACCGCGTCGGCACCAGCTACGACGAGGCCGTCTCGGCCCGGTTCGCCGCGGCGGCGGTCGAGGTCCAGGACGGCCCGTACGCGGTCGGCGAAGTGTCCTTCCACAGCGCCGCCTGCTTCCACACCGCCGGTCGCAACGGCACGACGCAGCCGCGTCGCGCGCTCGCGACGACGTACTTCGCCGACGGCGCCCGGGTCGTCGACGCACCGACCCTCATCAGCGGCACCTGGCAGGAGTTCCTGCCCGGTGCGGTCCCCGGCGGCCCCGCGGCCACCACGCTCAACCCGGTGGTCGGCCAGCTCAGTCCGTGAGGCCGAGGCGCTCGAAAGCCGTGTACGAGGGCTTGATCGTGGCGGTCGGGCCGGCGCCGGCGACCGCGTCCAGCGTCTTCAGCCCGTCGCCCGTCGAGAGCATCACCGTCTCGGCGTCGGGGTCGAGCCGTCCCTCGGCGAGCAGCCGCTGCAGGCACGCGACCGTCACCCCGCCGGCGGTCTCGGCGAGCACGCCCTCGGTCCGCGCCAGCAGGTACATGCCGGCGACGACCTCCTCGTCGCTGACCGACGCGATCGCGCCCCCGGTGCGACGGGCGACCTCGAGCGCGTACGGGCCGTCGGCCGGGTTGCCGATCGCCAGCGACTTCGCGACCGTCGACGGCTTGACCGGCACGACGTCGTCGTTGCCCTCGCGGTAGGCCGTCGCGATCGGCGAGCAGCCGTCGGCCTGCGCGCCGAACACCTTCCACGGCTTGTTCTCGACGACCCCGTTGCGCGTGAGCTCCTGCCAGGCCTTGTCGACCTTGGTCAGCAGGCTGCCGCTGGCGCAGGGGATCACGACCTGGTCGGGGATCCGCCAGCCGAGCTGCTCGGCGACCTCGAAGCCGAGGGTCTTGCTGCCCTCGGCGTAGAACGGCCGGACGTTGACGTTGACGAACGCCCAGTCCTGCTCGCCCGCGATCTCGCTGCACAGCCGGTTGACGTCGTCGTACGAGCCCTCGATCGCGACGAGGGCGCCGCCGTAGACCGCGGTGCTCACGGTCTTGCCCGCCTCGAGGTCGTGCGGGATGAGAACGACGCTGCGCAGCCCGACCGCGGCGGCGTGCGCGGCGACCGACTGCGCGAGGTTGCCGGTGCTGGCACAGGCGACGGTCGTGTAGCCGTACTCGCGGGCGGCAGACAGCGCGAGGCTCACCACGCGGTCCTTGAAGGAGTGGGTCGGGTTGCCGCTCTCGTCCTTGATCCACAGCGACCGCATGCCGAGCTCGGCGGCGAGCCGGTCGGCCTTGATGAGGCGGGTCATGCCGGTGCCGATGTCGACCCGCGTCGCGGGGTCGTGGCCCGCGGGCAGCCAGCCGGCGTACCGCCAGATCGTCTGCGGCCCGGCCTCGACGTCGGCGCGGGTCCAGCGGCGGAGCAGGTCGTCGTCGTAGACGACCTCGAGGCTTGCCCAGCACTGGGGACAGACGTGCGTCGGCGAGAGCGGCTGGCGGGTGTGGCAGTTCTTGC
>CAJCIY010000163.1 GCA_903970495.1 Candidatus Melainabacteria bacterium
CACGGCCGGTTCGCCGCGTACCACTCGAGCGTCGCGGCCAGGCCCTCGCGGAAGTCGGTGTAGCGCGGCTTCCAGCCGAGCTCGGCCGTCAGCTTCGAGGCGTCGATCGCATAGCGCAGGTCGTGCCCGGGCCGGTCGTTCACGTGCTCGAACCAGTCGGCCGGCCTGCCTGTGACCTCGAGCAGGTCGGCGATGACCTGCCGGTTGGAGCGCTCCCCGTCGGCGCCGATGAGGTAGGTCTCCCCCAGCCGGCCGTCTTCGAGGATCAGGTGCACGGCCGCGTTGTGGTCCTCGACGTGGATCCAGTCGCGGACGTTCTCGCCGCTGCCGTAGAGCTTCGGCTTCACCTCGTCGAGGATGCCGGTGATCTGCCGCGGGATGAACTTCTCCACGTGCTGGTACGGGCCGTAGTTGTTGCTGCAGTTGGAGATCGTCGCCGGCAGGTCATAGGTCCGCACCCACGCCCGCACCAGCAGGTCGGCGCCGGCCTTCGTCGACGAGTACGGGCTGGACGGCCGGTACGGGGTGTCCTCGGTGAACCGCGCCGGGTCGTCGAGCTCGAGGTCGCCGAACACCTCGTCGGTCGAGATGTGGTGCAGCCGGGTGCCGTGCTTGCGGACCGCCTCGAGCAGCGCGAAGGTGCCGAGGATGTTGGTGTGCACGAAGGCACCGGGGCCCTCGATGGAGTTGTCGTTGTGCGACTCGGCGGCGAAGTGCACGACCACGTCGTGGTCCGCCACGAGGCCGTCGACGAGCTCCGTGTCCGCGACGTCGCCCTCGACCAGCCGTACGCCCGACGGGAGGCTCGCCGCGTCCCCGGCGTAGGTGAGCCGGTCGAGCACCGTGACCTCGTACGCGGGGTGCTCCCGCACCGTCTGGTGGACGAAGTTCGCCCCGATGAACCCGGCTCCGCCGGTGACGAGCATGCGCATGCCCGACATGCTCCCAGATCTGGGCTCAGCCGTGCCCGCCGCCGATGCCGGTCGGGCTCACCCCGATGGCGTCCTCGGTGTTCTGGTTCAGGCCGCGGAAGTTCTCGAACAGCAGCCCGACTCCGAACACCAGCACCCCGCCGACGGCGATGAAGGTGATCCAGAGCCCGAAGATGAACCCGAGCAGAACGAAGCCCGCCGAGAACGCCAGACCGATCGGCCAGAAGCTGGCCGGGCTGAAGTGCGCCAGATCACCCGCACCCTCGGCGATCTCGGCGTCCTCGCGGTCCTCGGGACGGGGGCCCATGCGGTGGGCGGTGAAGGTCAGGTAGAACGCGGTGAGCGTCCCGAGGCCGGCGGCCAGCGTGATGCAGGTGGTCCCGGTCCAGTCGTGCGAGGAGAACCAGTAGATGACGGCCATGCCGGCCATGAACAGGCCGATGAAGCTGAAGAGGTAGCCCTCCACCTTGCCCACGGCTACCGCACCTCCGGCGCGGCGTGGTACTCCTCGCGCCCTGCTATCTCCGGGAAGTGGAGGTCGAAGGCCGGCCGCTCGGAGCGGATGCGCGGCAGCGACACGAAGTTGTGGCGCGGCGGCGGGCACGAGGTGGCCCACTCCAGGGAGTTGCCGAAGCCCCACGGGTCATCGACCGAGGCGACCTCGCCGTTGCGGTAGGACTTATAGACGTTCCAGAGGAACGGCAGCGTCGACAGGCCCAGCAGCACCGCGCCTGCGGTCGAGATCGTGTTGAGGGTTGCGAACTTCGGGTCGTACGTCTCGTACCGGCGGGGCATGCCCTTCAGGCCGAGCCAGTGCTGCACCAGGAACGTGACGTGGAAGCCGATGAACACGGTCCAGAAGTGCAGCTTGCCGAGGCGGTCGTCGAGCATCCGACCGGTGAACTTCGGGAACCAGAAGTAGATGCCGGCGAACATGCCGAACACGACGGTGCCGAACAGCACGTAGTGGAAGTGGGCGACCACGAAGTAGCTGTCGGACACCTGGAAGTCGATCGGCGGGCTGGCGAGCAGCACGCCGGTGAGACCACCGAACAGGAACGTGACGAGGAACCCGATGCAGAACAGCATCGGCGTCTCGAACGTCACCGACCCTCGCCACATGGTGCCGATCCAGTTGAAGAACTTCACCCCGGTGGGCACCGCGATGAGGAACGACATGAAGGCGAAGAACGGCAGCGCGACCGCACCGGTCACGAACATGTGGTGCGCCCACACGGTCATCGACAGGGCGCCGATCGAGATCGTCGCGAAGACCAGGCCCTTGTAGCCGAAGACGGGCTTCCGGCTGAAGACCGGGATCACCTCCGTCACGACCCCGAAGAAGGGCAAGGCGACGATGTAGACCTCGGGATGGCCGAAGAACCAGAACAGGTGCTGCCAGAGGATGGCGCCGCCCGGGGTGTCGAAGATGTGGGCGTGGAACCGGCGCTCGGCCTCGAGGGCCAGCAGCGCGGCGCCGAGGACCGGGAACGCGACGAGCGCGAGCAGCGTCGTGATGAGCATGTTCCAGGTGAAGATCGGCATCCGGAACATCGTCATGCCCGGCGCCCGCAGCGTCAGGATGGTGGTCACGAAGTTGACCGAGCCGAAGATCGTGCCGAAGCCGGCGATCGTCAGGCCGACGATCCACAGGTCGGCGCCGACCTCCGGGGAGAACACCTTGGTCGACAGCGGCGCGTAGGCGAACCAGCCGAACGACGCGGCGCCGCCGGGGGTCAGGAAGCCGGCCAGCACGGTCAGCCCACCGAACAGGTAGAGCCAGTAGGCGAAGGCGTTGAGCCGCGGGAAGGACACGTCGGGCGAGCCGATCTGCAGCGGCACGAGGTAGTTGGCGAAGCCGAAGGCCATGGGCGGCGCGAACAGGTACATCATCAGCGAGCCGTGCATGGTGAACAGCTGGTTGTACTCGCCGGGCGTCAGGAAGTCGGCAGCCGGCCGGGCCAGCTCGGCCCGCATGATCTCGGCCATGACGCCGGCCGCGAGGAAGAAGAAGAAGGCCGTGACCATGTAGAGCATGCCGATGCTCTTGTGGTCGGTCGTGGTGAGGTAGCCCCAGATGCCCGGGCCCTTGCGCGGCTCCTCGCCGCCCTCGGAGTGGTCCGCGTGGGCGTGCCCGCCGGCACTGCTCGGCTCGGTCGTCAGCGTCATGAGGTTGAGCTCCCGTAGCTGGTGCCGCTGGCCTTCGTCGTCCCGGTGCCCGGGTCGCCGCCGATGCTGCCGGCCGGTGTCGCCGCGATGACCCACTGCGGGATCGGTTCGTAGCGGCCCTGGCCGGACATCTGCTGAAGGTACGTCGTGTAGTCCGCCTTCGAGACGACCTTCATGTCGAAGTTCATCCTCGCGTGGTCGTAGCCGCAGAGCTCCGCGCAGTGGCCCTCGTAGGTGCCGGTGCGGGTGATCTCGCTGACCTGCCACTTGTTCGTACGCCCGGGGATGACGTCCATCTTGAACAGCATCTCGGGGATGTCGAAGTCGTGGATGACGTTGTTGCTGTGCAGCTGGAACTGGATGGGCGTGTCGACCGGGACCACGAGCGTGGGCTCGGTCGTGTTGGACGAGCCGGTGGCGAAGACCGCCGAGTCGACCGGCACCCCGTCCTGGCCGCTGGCGGAGATGTAGCGGAACGTCCAGCCCCACTGGAACGCCTCGACGTCGACCGTGTCGATGCCCTGCGTCGTCGGGGTCGGCGTCGTCTTCGTCGCGTAGACCTCGTCTCCGGCGGTGTAGAAGAACAGCGCGGCGACGACCACGAACGGCACGACGGTGTAGAGGATCTCGATCGGCAGGTTGAGCGCGATCTGCTTCGGCAGCTCGTCGTCCCGCTTCCGGTAGACGACCACGGCCCAGATGATCAGGAACAGCACGAACAGCCCGACCACCGACGCGGCGAAGCAGGCCCCGATCCACAGGTGCCGCATGCGGGCGCCCTGCGGCGTGATCGCGTGCTGGTAGCCGAAGGACGGGTCGCAGGCGCTCGTCGCGAGCAGCGTGAGCAGACCCAGCGGCAGCAGCCGCAGGATCCGGCGGCGGCGGGAGACGCCACCGACACGTCGCTGCTGCACCCGCCACCAGCCTCTCGTCGACGCTTCGCTGCCGGACGTCTCACACCCCGGGCAGCACCCTCGGACGCGCAGACAGTATCTCAGGGCGGCCCCGGCCGACGCGGTGGAGCGGGGTGTCCGAGGCCGGTTCCCGGGCGCAGTTGGATGGGCACGTGCCGGGTTACCTGGACTGGGCCTCGACGGCGCCGCTGCACCCGGCGGCCGCTGAGGTGCTGCGCGAGGTCGTGGCCGCGCTGTCGGCTCCCGACGAGCCCGGTGGCTGGGCGGATCCGCTCCGCCTGTACGGGTCGGCACGGCGGGCGCGGGCCGCCGCCGACGCCGCCCGCGAGCAGGTAGCCGCGCTCATCGGCGCCCGCCCCGACGAGGTGCGGTTCCCGCCGTCCGGGACGCTTGCCGTGCAGGCGGCGCTGCTGGGGGCGCTCGAGGCGCGCAGCCGGTACGGCCGGCGGCTGGTGCACTCGGCCGTCGAGCACTCCGCGGTCCTCGCCGTCGCCGCGACGGCCGAGGGGGTCGCCGTGCCCGTCGACGCCACCGGGCGGGTCGTCGGCTTCGACGTGGCGGGCGCGGCGGTCGCCTCGCTGCAGCACGCCAACCACGAGGTGGGAACGATCCAGCCGGTCGAGGACGCGTACGCGGCCTGCGCCGCCGCGGGAGTCCCGCTCCACGTCGACGCCTCCCAGACGATCGGCCGGATCGACCCGCCCGACGGCTGGGACCTGCTCACCGCCACGGCCCACCTCTGGGGCGGTCCGCCCGGCGTCGGCGTGCTGGCGGTGCGTACCGGGGTGCGGTGGCAGCGGCCGGGCCCGGAGGACGAGCGCGGCTGGGGGTTCGGCAACGTCCCGTCGGTGCTCGCGGCGGCCGCGGCGCTGCAGGCAGCCGAGGACGAGCGCCGGGCGGAGGCACCGCGGCTGTCGGCGCTGGTGGAGCGCGTACGCCGCGAGGTGCCGGCGCTGGTGCCCGACGTCGACCTGGTCGGTGATCCCGACCCCGCGGGCCGGGTGCCGCACCTGACGACCTTCTCCTGTCTGTACGTGCCCGGCGAGCAGCTGCTGGCCGCGCTCGACCGCGAGGGCGTCGCCGTCTCGAGCGGCTCGTCGTGCACCTCTTCGGCGGTCACCCCCTCGCACGTGCTGGTCGCGATGGGCGCGCTCACCCACGGCAACATCCGGGTGTCGTTCGGGCGCACCTCGACCGACGCCGACGTCGACCGGCTGCTCGCGGTGCTCCCCGGCGCGGTCGAGGCGCTGCGGTCGTGAGCGGGGTGCTGGTCCTCGACTGCCGCGGGATGCGGTGTCCGCTGCCGATCGTCGAGCTGGCCCGGCACCTCGCCGACGTGCCCGTCGGCGGCGAGCTCGAGGTGGTCGCGACCGACCCCGCGGCCCGGCCGGACGTGCAGGCGTGGTGCCGGATGCGCGGCCAGGCCTACGTCGGCGAGTCGCTCACCGTCGACGGTGTCCCGGCGTACCGGGTCCGCCGAGACAGCTGAGGAGTGCGGTGAGCCGACCTGGGTGACGCCGTGCGCGGTAACGGCCGCTCGCCACACCGGCGAGGCCGGGTGCCGTAGACGCCTCCAAACGACCACGCTGTGGTCCGGAGCCGAGCGTGGCCGCCGCACCGGGAACACCTCGACCCACCGGCTTGGAGGCGTCCGCGGCAGCGAGGCCGGGGCGCGAGGGAGCGGGCGGCTGCGGACCCGGTGCAGTCAGGCGGGGAGCAGCGGGGCGAGCTCGTCGGCGGCGGCCGGACCGTAGGCCTCGGTCAGGCGGCTCAGCGCGTCGGCGCGGTCGACGACGTACTCCTGCGTGCCGGTCGTCTCGAGCGCGAGGGTGCCGAGCAGCGCGCCGAGGCGGGCGGCGGGCTCGAGCGCGAGCCCGGCGGCGAGGCCGGCGAGCAGACCGCCGCGGAACGCGTCGCCCGCACCGGTCGGGTCCACGACCTCGCGGGCGACGACCGGGCCGACCGTGACCACAGCCTGCCCACGCGGCGCGAGCTCGACGCCCTCGGCGCCGAGGGTGGTGATGCGGACCCCGACCCGGCCTGCGATCTCCTCGACGCTCCAACCGGTCTTCGACGCCAGCAGGTCCCGCTCGTAGTCGTTGGTCAGCAGGTACGCGGCCCCGTCGAGCAGGTCGCGGAGCGAGTCGCCGTCCATCGAGCCGATCTGCTGCCCGGGGTCGGCTGCGAAGGCGATCCCCGCGTCGCGGGCCTCGCGGGTGTGACGGAGCATCGCGGCCGGGTCGTTCGGGCTGACGACCACGAGGTCGATGCCGCCGAGGCGCTCGGTGACGGGCGCGAGCGCGATGTCGCGGGCGGCGCTCATGGCGCCGGGGTAGAACGCGCCGACCTGGCGCTGGTCGACATCGGTCGTGCAGGTGAAGCGGGGGGTGTGGCCGAGGTCGCTGACCAGGACCGACGCGGTGTCGACGCCGTGGTCCTCGAGCCAGGTCCGGTAGTCGGCGAAGTCGTCACCGACCGCGCCGACCAGCGCGGGGTGCGCCCCCAGCAGGCCCATGCCGAAGGCGATGTTCGCGGCGACCCCACCCCGGCGTACGACCAGGTCGTCGACCAGGAACACCACCGACAGCTTGTCGAGGGAGTCCGGGAGGATCGAGTCGGTGAACCTCCCCGGGTAGGTCATGAGGTGGTCGGTGGCGATGGATCCGGTCAGCACGATCTGCACGGGGAACGACCCTAGACGGACAGCACGAAGGCCCGTCCCACCAGGGACGGGCCTTCGTCACGTGGAGCGTGTGCCGGACTGCTATGCGGGTCGCACCGCTAGCGGTGCTCCGCTACCCGGGTCGCACCGCGAGCGGCGCTCCGCTACCCGGGTCGCACCGCGAGCGGCGCTCCTAGTGGAACGAGTCGCCGCAGGCGCAGGAGCCGGTCGCGTTCGGGTTGTCGATCGTGAAGCCCTGCTTCTCGATGGTGTCGACGAAGTCGATCGTCGCGCCGCCCAGGTACGGGGTCGACATCCGGTCCACGACGACGTTGACGCCGTCGAAGTCGTGCACGGCGTCGCCGTCGAGCGAGCGCTCGTCGAAGAACAGCTGGTAGCGCAGACCCGAGCAGCCACCCGGCTGGACAGCGATGCGCAGGCGCAGGTCGTCGCGACCCTCCTGCTGGAGCAGGGTGCGCACCTTGTCGGCGGCGATGTCGGTGAGCAGGACGCCCGTGGCGGGCTCGCTGGCGGTCTCGACGGGGCTGGTGGTGGTCTCGGCGGTCATGACTGTCCCTCCGGTGGATCAGGTCGGCGCTCAGAGTCCGAGCACTGCGTCCAAGCGATGCGCCCGGCTGCGTGTTCCATCG
>CAJCIY010000164.1 GCA_903970495.1 Candidatus Melainabacteria bacterium
CGAAGCCGAGCGCGACGGCCAGGGCGAGCACGACGGCCGCCAGGACCCGCCCGGCCGCCACCGCCGCACCCACCCCGACGACCTCCCGGAGCGCCCGATGACCGGCCGTACGCCCTCGCTGCCCTCGCGGCGGACCGTGCCCGGCACGCGCCCGGCCGGCCGCGGCTCGTCTCCGGCGGTCGGGACCGCCCGCCCCGCGCCGGCCCGCGCCGCGAGGACCGCGAGCGCCGCTGCCACCGCGGGCCGACCGGAGCCCCGCGCGAAGGCTGCGGCCGACGCGCCCCGGACGGCCGCCCGCCAGAAGACCGGTTCGAAGACCCGCACGAAGGCCGGTACGACGACCCGCACCACGAGAGCGGCAGCGCGTCCGTCGAACCGGTCCGGGGCCGCCCGTCCGGCGACCCGCAGACCGGCCCGAGCGAAGCAGCCGAAGCTCCGGCGCACCCGCCGTCCCAGCCCCGTACGGCAGGGGATCCGGCTGCGCTTCGGCGTGGTGGTGCTCGCCCTCGCGCTGCTCTCGCTCGTGGCCCGCCTGCTGTGGCTGCAGGGCTTCGGCGCGTCCGCGTACGCGGCCCAGGCCGAGCTGCAACACCTGAAGACGACGACCACCCCGGCCGTACGCGGGCAGATCCTCGACCGGAACGGCGGCGTCCTGGCCGAGACCGTCGACGCGCGGGCGGTCTGGGTCGACCCGACGCTGGTGACCGACGCGCCCGCCGAGGCGGCGGCGCTGGCCCCCCTGGTCGCGGCGAGCATCGCCAGCGTGCAGGCGCGGATGCTCCTGAGGGGCCGCTTCGTCTACCTCGCCCACGGCCTGACGCCGGCGCAGGGCGAGGCGGTGGACGCGCTCGACCTGCCCGGGGTGTCGACGCAGGACGAGACCAAGCGGATCTACCCGGACGGCGCGGTCGGCGCCGACGTCGTGGGCTTCACCGACTACGACGGCAACGGCGTGGCCGGCATCGAGGCGCAGCTCCAGGACCAGCTGCAGGGCAGGGCCGGCACCTCGAGCGTCGAGGTCGACCCGCAGGGCACCGTGATCCCCGGCGGGTCGGACCACACCGTCGCGGCCGTACCCGGGACGTCGGTCCAGCTGACCCTCGACCCGGCGATCCAGTGGGAGGCGCAGCAGGCCATCGCGGCACAGGTGGCGAAGTACCACGCGCAGACCGGCATGGTCGTCGTGCTCGATCCGACCACCGGGCAGGTGCTCGCCGACGCCGTCGCGCCGACCTTCGACGCGTCCGACCCGGGCGCGGCGAACGCCGGCGCGACCGGCAACGCGAGCGTCAGCGACGTCTACGAGCCCGGCAGCGTCAACAAGGTGATCGTCGCCTCGGCGGCTCTGCAGTCGCACATCCTGACGCCGACGTCGGTGCTCGACATCCCGTCCCAGCTGACGATCGACGGCCAGGCGTTCCACGACGCCGAGAGCCACGGCAACGAGAAGCTGACCTTCACCGGGGTGCTGGCGAAGTCGAGCAACATCGGCGCGATCGAGATCGCGCAGCGGCTCGGCAGCAGCACGGTCGCGAAGTACCTGAAGCTGTTCGGGTTCGGGACGCCGACCGGTGTCGGCCTGCCCGGGGAGAGCGGCGGCGACGTGCCACCGGTCTCGACCTGGGGCCCGACGACGGCGGCCACCATCCCGTTCGGCCAGGGCCTCGACGTGACCGCGATGCAGGTGGCCGCCGCCTACGGCGCGGTCGCGAACGACGGCGAGTACGTCCAGCCGAACATCGTCGAGGCCACCATCGGCGCCGACGGCAAGCGGGTCGCGGCCGTCGCCCCGGCGTCGCACCGCGTCATCTCGCCGAGCGTGGCCGCGACGCTGCGCACGATGCTCGAGCAGGTCACCACCGAGAACGGCACCGCCCCGGACGCGGCGATCCCGGGCTACCGGATCGCGGGCAAGACCGGCACGGCCAACGCGATCGGGGCGAACGGTCAGTACTCGGGCTACACCGCGAGCTTCGTCGGTATGGCACCGGCCGACCACCCGCAGCTCGTGGTCGAGGCAGTTCTGGTCAAACCTCAAGGAGACGTCTATGGCGGCAGCGTGGCCGGACCGGTCTTCCAGCAGGTGATGCGCTTCGCGCTGCAGTCCGAGCACATCCCGCCGTCGACCACGAAGGCGCCGACCATCCCGCTCGGCGGCTAGCGTCACCTCGTGCCCGCGCTCCGTCCCCGCGGCCTGCCGGCCGTCCCGCTGCGACGGCTCGCCGAGGTCGCCGGCGCCGCCCTTCCCGCCGTGGTCGGCGGCATCGCGGTGACCGGCGTGACGCTCGACTCGCGCGCCGTCGTCCCCGGCGACCTGTACGCGGCGCTGCCGGGCGAGCACCACCACGGGGCGTCGTTCGCGGCGGAGGCGCAGGCCGCCGGCGCGGTCGCCGTCCTGTCGGACGTGGCGGTCCCGGGTCTGCCGCAGCTGCTCGTCGATGACCCGCGCGACGTGCTCGGCGCCGTCGCCGCGGAGGTGTACGGCCACCCCGCCGACGCGCTCACGATGCTCGGCGTCACCGGCACCGACGGCAAGACCACGATGACCTACCTGCTCGAGGCGGGCCTCGT
>CAJCIY010000165.1 GCA_903970495.1 Candidatus Melainabacteria bacterium
CCGCCAGCGACGGCGCGACGTCGAGGACGGCGGCCGCGGCGCCGAGCAGCGAGCCGGTCTTGCCGGCGGACATCGCGAGGTAGTCGGCGTACGTCACGTCGAGCCGGCCCTCGAACTCGAGGTCGTCGGCCTGGCCGTCGACGAGCCGGTCGACCGCGCGCGCCAGCAGCGACTGCGCGGCCGAGCTGTCGAGCAGCTGGTAGGCGATCGCGAGCAGGCCGTCGCCGGCGAGCAGCGCGCGGGCCGAGCCGAAGACGGTCCACGCCGTCGGGCGGTGGCGGCGTTCGGTGTCGCCGTCCATGAGGTCGTCGTGCAGCAGCGAGAAGTCGTGGACCAGCTCGACGGCGACCCCGGCCGGTACGGCGACCTCGGCCTCGATGCGGGCGGCCTGCGCGCCGAGCAGTGCGAGCGCCGGTCGCAGCGCCTTGCCGCCGCCGGTCTCGGTCGGGTTGCCTTCCGCGTCGACCCAGCCCCGGTGGTACGCGGCGACGCGGCGCAGCGACGGGTGCAGCCGCTCGACCGCGGCGCGCAGCGCGGGCTCGACCAGGACGCGGCCGCGCTCGACGGAGTCGGGCAGCACCGCGGTCACGACGCCACCGCCAGCGACGGCGCGACGTCGAGGACGGCGGCCGCGGTGTGGCCGGAGCGGACCGCGCCCTCCATGGTCGCGGGCCAGCCGGTGTCGGTCCACGCACCGGCGAGCGCGAGCCCGGGGATGGCCGTGCGGGCCGGCGGCCGGAGCGCGGCGGAGCCGGCGACCTGCCGGAACGTCGCGTGCGGCTCGCGGGTCACGAACGCGTCGAGCACGGTCGCGCCGGCGGCGGCGGGCAGCACGCGCGCGAGCTCGGGGAGCAGCTGCTCGAGGATGTCGGCAGCCTTCCTCGGCAGCCAGTCGTCAGCCGCCGACAGCGAGGCGGCGAGGTACTGACCGCTCGTCGCACCGCTCGGGACCGTGCGGTCGAACACCCACTGCAGCGGCGAGGCCGGCGTCGCGAGGAACGGCTGGTCGAGCACCTGCCGGTCGTAGTGCACGTGCACGTTGACGATCGGCGACGAGCCGAGCTGCGTCAGCGCCGTCACGTCGAGAGCCGACGGGACCAGCTCGGCGGCCACCGACGGGGGCACCGCGAGCACGACCGCGTCGGCCTCGAGCGTCGCCGTCGCCGTGCGCACCTCGAAACCTGCTGCGAGAGCGGCGATCCCGCTCACCTTCGTGCCGGTACGGACGTCGGGCAGCACCCGCGCGAACGCCTCGCCGTGCAGCCGGCCGAGCGGCACGCCGGACCAGCCGAGGTCGGCGCCGCCGGGCGTCTCGAGCAGGCCGGTGCGCACCACCTTCGCGGCCAGGGCCAGCGACGCGTCGGCGACCGGGCGGTTGATCGTGGCGACGGTCAGCAGCGACCACAGCTGCTCGACCGCGCGGTCGGACTGGCCGTGGCGCGCGAGCCACCCGCCGAAGGTCTCGACGTCGACCGCGGGCGAGCGGTCGTCGAGCCGGCCGAGCGCGAGGGCCGCCGGGGCGGCGCGGAGAGCGCCGGTGCCGAGGTAGCGCAGCAGGCCACGGGCGAGGTGCAGCGGCACCGGTGCCTGGTCGCGGCGCAGGTGCGTCACCCGGCCTTCGCGCCAGACCGGGATGTCGAGCCGGTCCTGCAGCACCACGTCACCTCGCACGCCCAGCCGCTCGAGCAGCGCGAGGTACGCGGTGCAGCACCGCAGGAACACGTGCTGGCCGGTGTCGACCTCGAGCTCGCCGCGGCGGAACGACGCGGTCAGCCCGCCGAGCCGCGGCCTGGCCTCGAGCACCGTCACCTCGTGGCCGGCGTCGTGCAGGTCGAGCGCCGCGGTCAGCCCGGCGAGGCCGCCCCCGACGACGATCACCCGCGCGGCCATCAGACGCGTCCCGTCGCGAGCGCGCGCACCGCGACCGCGGCCTTGGCGCTGCCCGGCAGCGACAGCCGGCCGGTGGTGATCGCGGCCGGGTCGGCGGCGATGCGCTCGTTGAGCCGGACGTAGATGCCCGCCATCGCGGCGGTGCAGGCGGCGCTGCGGCGGTCGAGCATCGACAGCAGCGGCAGGCCCCGGGCGTACCAGTCGCGGGCGCGGGCTGTCGCGGTCCGGACGTAGTCGAGCAGCTCGGCGCGCGGGCCGCCGAGCACACCGTCGTCGACCGACAGCCTCACCCCGGCGTCGGCGAGCTCCTTGGCCGGCAGGTAGACCCGGCCGCCGAGCAGGTCCTCGCGGACGTCGCGGAGCACGTTGGTCTGCTGCAGCGCGACCCCGAGGTCGTCGGCGAGCACCGAGGCGCGGGCCAGGTCCGCCGCGCCGTAGACGCCGAGGCAGAGCCGGCCGACGGTGCCCGCCACGAGCCGGCAGTAGCCGACCAGCTCCTCGAAGGTGTCGTACGCGGTCCCGACCACGTCGGCCTCCACGCCGTCGACCAGCTCGACGAAGGCCTGCAGCGGCAGCGGGAACCGGCGTGCCGCGTCGGCGACGGCGACCAGCACGGGGTCGGTCTGCGCGTCGAGGTCGCCGACCTGCGCCCGCACCTCCGCGAGCTGCGACCGCTTCGCCGAGGTCTCCCCCGGCTCGTCGCCGATGTCGTCGATGCGACGCGAGAGCGCGTAGACCGCCGAGAGCGCGCGGCGCTTGGAGCCGGGCAGCAGCCGGATGCCGTAGGAGAAGTTGCGCGCCTCGGTGCGCG
The DNA here is from genome assembly GCA_903970495.1 of Candidatus Melainabacteria bacterium. Taxonomy (GTDB): domain Bacteria; phylum Actinomycetota; class Actinomycetes; order Mycobacteriales; family CAJCIY01; genus CAJCIY01. The sequence goes on from CAJCIY010000165.1 coordinate 2,702, forward strand.
TGATCTCCTCGCACACCGCGTACGCCTGGTCGACGGTCGTCATCGCAGCACTCCAACCACGTGCCGCGCAAAAGCTGCCCGCCGCGGCTTCGGCGTCGACCAGACCGCGTCGGCACCGGCAGCGAGGACCGCGTCGAGCGCGGCCAGGCCGCCGGCCGTGAAGCCGGCGATGGCGAGCTTGGCGCGGCGCGGGACCGACCGCACCAGCGGCCTGCCGGGCTCGAGCAGCTGCCGCGCCCAGTCGACCTGGCCCGCGAGCAGCGCGGCGACCCGGGCGCGGCCCGCCTCGTCGGCCGTCCGCGCCGTGACGGCGGCCAGCAGCGCGCGGTCGACGCCGTGACGCGCCATCGCGTCGGCCGGCAGGTAGACCCGTCCGGCGGCGAGGTCCTCGCCGACGTCCTGCAGGTGCTCGGCGAGCTGCAGACCGGCGCAGACGTCGTCGGACCACGCCTGCCGCTCCGGCGTCAGCAGCCCGAACAGGTGCAGCACGATGCGGCCGATCGGCTCGGCCGACAGCCGGCAGTAGTCGCGCAGCGCCGAGCGGTCGGCGCAGTCGGTCAGCGTCTGGTCGAGCCGGTTGGCCTCGACGAGGTCGACCAGGGCGGCGCGCGGCTGCCCGGCGGGCACCGCGCGCAGAACGGGAGACTCGGGCAGCTCGCGTCGGAGGTCGGCCTCGACCAGGCCCAGGATCTGCAGCCGGTCACCGGGCGCGGAG
>CAJCIY010000166.1 GCA_903970495.1 Candidatus Melainabacteria bacterium
CGGGTGCTGCGTACCCCCGAGCTAGAACGCAGCCTCGTCGAGCTCCATCAGGTCGAGCGTCGTGGTCTCGGCGACCACGCGCCGGGCCGCGATCTCGGGCAGCACGGTCTGCGCGAAGAACTGCGCGGCGGCGACCTTGCCCTCGTAGAACGAGCGGTCGCGGGCGGAGACCTCGCCGTCGAGCGCGGCGAGCGCCACGACGGCCTGCCGCTGCAGCAGCCATCCGACGAGGACGTCGCCGAGCGACATCAGCAGCCGCGTCGTGTTCAGCCCCACCTTGTAGAGGTTGGGGGTGTGCTCCGCCGCCGACGTCAGGTCGGTGACCATCACGCCGACCATCGCCTGCACCTCGGCCAGCGCCGAGGCGAGCGCGGTCCGCTCGGTCTTGAGCCGGCCGTTGCCCGCCTCGCTGTCGGCGAACGCCTGGACCTCGCCCAGCAGCGACGCCAGCGCGGCGCCCTTGTTGCGGACGATCTTCCGGAAGAACAGGTCCTGCCCCTGGATCGACGTCGTCCCCTCGTACAGGGTGTCGATCTTGGCGTCGCGGATGTACTGCTCGATCGGGTAGTCCTGCAGGTAGCCGGAACCGCCGAGGACCTGCAGCGAGAGGGCCAGCAGCTCGTACGACCGCTCCGAGCCGAAGCCCTTCACGATCGGCAGCAGCAGGTCGTTCATGGCGATCGCGGCGGCGTCGGGCTCGCCGGCGTGCTCGGCCGCACCGACCGTGTCCTGGTAGGACGCCGTCAGCAGGACGAGCGCGCGCATGCCCTCCGCGTACGCCTTCTGCAGCATGAGCATCCGGCGGACGTCGGGGTGGTGGGTGATCGACACCCGCGGCGCGGTCTTGTCGGTCATCTGCGTCAGGTCGGCGCCCTGCACGCGGTCCTTCGCATACGCCAGGGCGTTGAGGTAGCCGGTCGACAGCGTCGAGATGGCCTTGGTGCCGACCATCATCCGGGCGTACTCGATCACCTTGAACATCTGTGCGATGCCGTCGTGGACCTCGCCGACGAGGTAGCCGACGGCGGGCTGCTTCTCGCCGAAGGTCACCTCGCAGGTGGCCGAGACCTTCAGGCCCATCTTGTGCTCGACGTTGGTGACGAAGGCGCCGTTGCGCTCGCCCAGCGCGCCCTCGTCGTCCACGAGGAACTTGGGGACGATGAACAACGACAGGCCCTTGGTGCCCGGGCCGCCGGCGCCCTCGACGCCCTCGGGGCGCGCGAGCACGAGGTGGACGATGTTCTCCGGGATGTCCCAGTCGCCCGAGGTGATGAAGCGCTTGACGCCCTCGATGTGCCAGGTGCCGTCGTCCTGCCGGAACGCCTTGGTGCGGCCGGCACCGACGTCGGAGCCGGCGTCCGGCTCGGTCAGCACCATCGTCGCGCCCCAGCGCCGGTCGACCATCGTCTCGGCGAAGCGCTTCTGCTCCTCGGTGCCGAGCGCGTGCAGGATCGCCGCGAAGCCCGGGCCGGCCTGGTACATGTACGCGGCGGGGTTGGCACCGAGCACGAGCTCGGCCGCCGCCCAGCGCAGCGACGGGCTGGCGCCGAAGCCACCCAGCTCCTCGGGCAGGTCGAGGCGGAACCACTCGCCGTCCTGCAGGGCCTGGAAGCTCTTCTTGAAGGACGCGGGCAGAGACACCGTGCCGGTCGCGACGTCGAACGTCGGCGGGTTCCGGTCGGCGTCGGCGAACGATTCGGCGAGCGGCCCGACAGCGAGCCGCTCGACCTCCTCGAGGACCCCGCGCGCGGTCTCGGCGTCGAGCTGCGCGTACGGGCCGGAGCCCATCGCCGCGTCGGCCCCGAACACCTCGAACAGGTTGAACTCGATGTCGCGTCGGTTGCTCTTGTAATGGCCCATCGTGGTCTGGCTCCTCGCGTCTCGCCGGTTTCTACCAGCCGGTAACTTAACGATGCTACTCGCGGGTAACCGGTTGGGAAACCTCGGTCAGGTCGAGGCGGGATCGGCCGCGTACGCCGCGAGCGGCGAGGCCAGGACGTGCAGCGCCGCGTCGCGGCAGAAGGACACCAGCTCCGCCCGCGGCACCGGCTTCGCCGCCGTCGTCCAATGCAGGATCGCCTCCTCGGCGAGCGCGATCCAGCTGCGCAGCGCGATCCGCTGCGCGGGGGTGAGCACCGTGAGGCCGATGCCCTCGGCGATGGCGTCGGCGATGCCGTCGCGGGCGTACTCGAAGACGTCGAAGAGCTTCGGGTCGAACCCGGACGAGCGCGCGAGCGCGATGAAGGCCTCGGGCTGCTCCTCGATGTAGGCGATCGTCGCCTGGAGACCGGCGTCGAGCATCTGCGCCGGATCCCCGCCCACGGTGACCACCGCCCGGACGCCGGCGAGCAGCTCGTCGGCGGCGTTCTGCACGACCGCGGCCTGCAGGTCGCGGTGGGTCGGGAAGTAGTAGTAGACGAGCGCCTTGCTGACGCCGGCCCGCACCGCGACCGCGGCGGCCTCGATCGCCCCGAGCCCGTTGCGGCGGCCGAGCTCGACGGCCGCGCGGAGCAGCTCCTCGCGCCGGTCCCGTCTGGCCACCCGCCGGACGATACGGGCTTGATCAGCGGTCAGGACGGTCTTGACCGTGGGTCAGGAAGGGGGCTAACGTCTGCCTCACGGTTCCTGACCACAGATCAGGACATGCGTCGAGCGCTGGAGACCGGATGACCGTCACCGAGGACCGCCCCACCACCGTCGCGACGCCCGCCCCGGCGACCGTCGCCGCCCGCCGCGAGGCCGCCCGTCGCGACACCCGGGCCGGCTACGCCGCCACCGACACCACCATCACGCGCCTGTCGGACCTGTCCGCCGGCCGTAGCCACGAGGCCTACACGGACGTGCCGTGGGACGACACCGGCCACGAGCTGACGCCGAGCGATCCGCGCCTGCAGCTCCCCGACTTCGAGCCGGTCGCGCAGACCGCCTGGTACCGCGGGCTGTCCGAGGAGGAGAAGAGCGTCGTCGGGGCCTGGAAGATGGCGACGATGCTCCGGGTCGGGGCCGACTTCGAGAACATGCTGCAGCAGGGGCTGCTCGCGCGGTCGCTGTCGCTGCCGCTCGGTGCGCCGGAGTTCCGCTACGCGCACACCGAGGTGAGCGAGGAGTCGCAGCACACGATGATGTTCCTGGAGATCGTGTCGCGGATCGGCGTGCCGGCGACCGGGATGCCGAGGTACGTCGTCCGGGTGCTCGAGGCCGTCATCCGCACCGTCGCCCGCCGCGACCCGGCCGCCTTCTTCCTCGGGGTGCTCGCCGGCGAGGACCCGATCGACCGCGCGCAGCGCCGCTGGCTGGCCGCCGGCGTCGCCCACCCCACCGTCGAGCGGGTGCTGCGCATCCACGTGACCGAGGAGTCCCGCCACGTGTCGTACGCCCGGGTGTCGGTGGCCCGTGACGTGCCGAAGCTCGGCCCGGTCCGCCGGCAGCTGCTCGCCGCCGCCGCGCCGCTCGTCTTCGCGTTCCTCGCCCGGATGATGTTCGTGCCGCCGAAGGCGATGGCCACGGCGGTCGGTGTGGACCACGAGGTCTTCACGGACGCCTACCGGACCCCGTACGGCCGGGAGTTCCTGGCCGACGCGGTCGGCAAGTCGCGCAAGCTCGCGAACGAGGTCGGCCTGATGACCCCGATCGGGAAGCGGCTGTGGAACGCCTGCGGCATCGGCGGTCCGGAGACCGCGACACGTCGCGGCCGTCGGGGGCCGGCCGCGGCCTGAGCCGGTCCGCACCGGCGGCGCGTCGAGCTACGACGCGGGGAAGCCGTACAGGCCAGGTGTCCCGAAGAAGGTGTCGAGCGCGAGGGTGTCGCTGCGCACGGTGGCCCGCTGCGCCGCCGTGGCGTCGGTCTCGGGGACCGCCTCGAGCTGTCGGAGCATCCCGATGGCGGTGGCGTACGCCCCGGTGTTGTCCACCCCGAGTGCCCTCGCCGCGGACAGGTCGACCACGGCCTCCTGCAGGTACCTGTTGAGCTCTGCGGAGCTGGCCACGGACCCCTCCTTCCAGGCCGCCTCTGCTGCGGCGCGGCGCTGCTGAGCCACCGCGGAGGGGGACGGGCTCGTCGCCGTCGTCGCCACGATCGCGGGTGCTGAGACCGTCGAAGCCCGGGAGGCGGCGCTGGTCGGTGCGGTCGTCGGGGTCGAGCTGGCCGAGTGGGAGCCGCACGCGGACAGGGCGAGCGCGCCGAGACCGAGCGACAGGCACAGCAGGCCGGTCCGCGCGAGCGCGGTGGTTCTCCTGACCGTGGATGTCGTGTCAGTGGTCTTCAGCACGGTGGTCGGCATGGCGGATCCTTCGAGACGGGGTCGGCGGGCGGCGTCGTCGGGCGCGGGCGAGATACGGCGGTGACACCGTCCTGCGTCCGACAGACGCCCGCCGGACGGAGACGGTTGCAGGCGAGTCGCCGGAGATCGTCGCAGCAGCGCGAAGTCTCAGCGAGCAGTGCGAAAGCGCCGCCGATGACCGGTTTCTGCAGTAGTTTTCCGCGGTGGACGCCTACCCGTACCCGCCCGCCGACCAGCCGCGGCCGCTCGCGGTCACCCGGTACAACCAACGCATGGCGAGCCGGGTGGCGCGCCGGGCGCACCTGGACGAGCCCGCCGTGGCGGTCGCCTTCACCTTCAACAACCTGCTGACCCTGGTCGTCTTCGGCGTCGTCGAGGACCTCGTGCGGTTCATCCCGACCGTCGGCGCGCTGGCGGACGTGGCCATCTCCCTGCTCAGCTTCTACTTCCACCGCATCGTGATCGTCACCGACAGCCACGTGTACGTGTACCGCGACCTGCCGCTCCACTTCCCGGGCAAGCGCCTCGCCACCTACGACCGCGGTCCCGGCCTGGTGCGCATCGGCAGTGACCGCCAGGGCTGGTGGTCGCACCTGATCCGCCGCGGGCAGCTGACCTTCCGGGACGGGACGGTCGTCTACCACGGCTTCGTGTGGATCCGACGCGCGCAGTACGTCGCCCAGGAAGCCAACATCCCAGCGGGCCGCTAGGCCGGGGGCGCTCGCCCCGACCGTGCCCGGCCGGGAGCGGGTGACGAGAATCGAACTCGCACTGTCAGCTTGGGAAGCTGATGTTCTGCCATTGAACTACACCCGCGGCGGGCAAAACTCTAACCGCTGCAGGCCCCGGTAGCCTGCGGCGCGTGCTGCTCTCCGACAAGGACATCAAGGCCGAGATCGCCGCGGGCCGCGTCAAGCTCGAGCCGTACGACCCGACGCTCTTGCAGCCCTCGAGCGTCGACCTCCGGCTCGACCGGTTCTTCCGGACGTTCGTCAACCACCGCTACACGCACATCGACCCGGCGACGCAGCAGGACGACCTCACGAAGTCCGTCGAGGTCGAGCCCGACGACCCGTTCGTGCTGCACCCCGGCGAGTTCGTGCTGGGCTCGACCTACGAGGTCATCACCCTCCCCGACGACGTCGCAGGCCGGCTCGAGGGCAAGTCGTCGCTGGGCCGGCTCGGGCTGCTGACCCACTCGACGGCGGGGTTCATCGACCCGGGGTTCTCGGGCCACGTGACGCTCGAGCTGTCGAACGTCGCCAACCTGCCGATCGTGCTCTGGCCCGGCATGAAGGTCGGCCAGCTCTGCCTGTTCCGCCTGACCTCGCCGGCCGAGCACCCGTACGGCTCCCCGGTCTACGGCTCGCGCTACCAGGGTCAGCGCGGACCGACGCCGTCGCGCTCGTTCCAGAGCTTCCGCAAGGGCCTGTCCTGACGGCGGTCCTCGGCATCCAGGGCTGGGAGCCGGCGCTGCTCGGCACCGCGGAGAGCCTGGTCACCGCGCACGTCGAGCGGCTGCGGACGTTCCTCGGGCGGCCGCTGGCGGCGGTCCACCTGCTGCACGGACCGGCGGGCTGGCTGCCGGACGCGCCGGTCGTGCTCACGGTCGGCGGCGACCAGCTCGAGGTCTGCGCCTGGCAGCTCGACCTGTCGCTGACGTGGGACCGCATCGACCT
>CAJCIY010000167.1 GCA_903970495.1 Candidatus Melainabacteria bacterium
GAGACCGCTCATGCCCGGCAGGAGATCCGACGTGTCGCCCTCGATGCGTACGCGGTCGCCGACCACCACCGCGCTCCGCCGCAGCGACCCGGCGCGGGTGGCGGTCAGCTCCTCGCCGGCGCCGTCCCCGCCGAGCCGTACGTGCCACCGGCCGCGGTCGACGGCGACCACCATCGCGACCTCCGCGCCGGCGAACTCGGGCCGCTTGCGGGTCCGCGGCCGCGACCCCTTGCCCGGACGGATGCGGACGTCGTCCTCGTCGAGCTCGCGCGGGCTCATCCGACCGGACCCGCTCCGACCAGGCCCGCCCACAGCCGCGGGAAGTCCGGCACCGTCTTCGACGTCGTCGCGACGTCGCGGACCAGCACGCCGGGGACGACCAGGCCGACGACCGCGTACGCCATCGCGAGCCGGTGGTCGCCCTGCGGGTCGAGGACCCCGCCGTGCAGCGGCGCCGGCTCGACCGCCAGCCCGTCGTCGGTGACAGAGACCCGCGCGCCCAGGCTGCCCAGCTGCGCGGCGAACGCGCCGAGCCGGTCGGTCTCCTGCAGCCGCATGTGGCCGATCCCGCGCAGCCGCGAGGGCGACTCGGCGAGCGTCGCCAGCGCCGCCACCGACAGCGCCAGCTCCGACAGGTCGCGCAGGTCGGCGTCGAGGCCGTGCACCGTGCCGCCGCCGCGCACCGTCAGCCCGTCGGCGCCCACCTCGCAGGAGGCCCCCATCGCGGTCAGCAGCTCCGGCAGCTCGGCCCCCGGCTGCGTCGTCGCCGCCGGCCAGCCCGGCACGGTGACCTCGCCGCCGGTAGCGACCGCGGCGGCCAGGAACGCCGAGCTGCTCGACAGGTCGGGCTCGACGACGCGGTCGACGGCGCGCAGCGGGCCCGCCTCGACGACCCACCGGTCGGCGTGCTCGTGCACGACGGCGCCGCTCTCGCGCAGCATCGCCACGGTCATCGCCACGTGGTGGGCGGAGACCAGCGGCGGCCCGGCGTGGCGTACGTCGAGACCGCCGCGCAGCGAGGCGCCGACGAGCAGCAGCCCGGACAGCAGCTGCGAGGAGGTCGAGGCATCGACGGTGACCGCACCGCCCCGGGCGGGCCCGGTGACCGTCACGGGCAGCGCGTCCGCATCGACCGTGGCGCCGAGGGCGCGCAGCGCGTCGAGCAGCGGGCGCATCGGCCGCTCCCGCATCCGGGCGTCGCCGTCGAACCGCACCGGCGCGCCGCCGAGGGCGGCCACCGGTGGCAGGAACCGCGCGACGGTCCCGGCCAGGCCGCACTCGACCGCCGCGGCGCGCAGCGGCCCGGGCGTGACCCGCCAGCTGCCGTGCTCTCCAGCGACGTCGGTGCCCATCGCGCCCAGCGCCTGCGCCATCAGCGTGGTGTCGCGCGCGAGGAGCGGCCGGCTCACCGTCGACGGGCCGCCCGCGAGGGCGGCCAGCACGAGCGCGCGGTTGGTGAGCGACTTCGACCCGGGCAGCTCCACCCGGCCGCGGACCGGCCCGGCGGCGACCGGGGCGGGCCAGGGATCGGGGACGCTCACCTCGTCACGGTAGAGGTGCGCCGTACCCTCCGAGCCCATGTGCGGCAGGTACGCCTCGGCCCGGTCGACGACCGACCTCGCGGCGCTGCTCGGGGCGAGCGACGAGACCGGTGAGGCGCTGGCCGAGCCGGACTACAACGTCGCTCCGACCAAGCCGGTGCCGGCGGCGCTGGTGCGGCATGACGAGCGCAGGCTCGTCGCGCTTCGCTGGGGGCTGGTGCCGTCGTGGGCCAAGGACCCGTCGATCGGGAGCCGGCTCATCAACGCGCGGATGGAGACGGTCGCCGAGAAGCCGGCGTTCCGAGCCGCCTTCGCGCGCCGCCGCTGCCTGCTGCCGGCCGACGGCTTCTACGAGTGGGCGCCGCCGCCGCCGGGCCAGAAGGCGAAGCAGCCCTGGTACCTCACGCCCGCCGACGGCAGCCCCTTCGTCATGGCCGGCCTGTACGAGGTGTGGCGGGACGCCGAGGAGCGGCTGCTCTGGACCGCGACCGTGATCACGACGGAGGCGGCCGACGACGTCGGCCACGTCCACGACCGGTCGCCGCTGACGGTCCCGCGCGAGGACTGGGCGACCTGGCTCGACCCGGACGCCTCGCTCGACGGGCTGCTCGACCTGCTGCAGCCGGCCGTCGCCGGCGCCCTGTCGGCGGTCCCGGTGTCCACGCAGGTCAACGACGTGCGCAACAACGGACCGGGCCTCCTGGAGCGCGTCGAGACCGGCTGAGCGTCACCCGCAGGCTGCGGTGTGAACTGTGACACCCCGGGTAACGCCGCCCCACTGAGCCGGCGTGCTCACCGGGTGAGGGGTCACCCGGACGCCTGGTTCGTGGGGAGGCCTTGTGCGCAAGGTCATGGTGACGGCAGAGCTGCAGCGGCGCGTCGAGGGGGACCGCCGCTTCCAGGCGGCCCGGCGCGCGGCGACCGGGTGCGACGACACCGGTCCGGAGTGGCGGGAGGGCGCGCTCTGCACGAGCGCGCCGGACCCCGACCTCTTCTTCCCCGCGGGTCCCGAGGACTTGGAGCCGGCGCGGCGGGTGTGCCGCATCTGCCCGGTGGCCGGGGCGTGCCTCGCCGAGGCGCTCGGCCGCGCCG
>CAJCIY010000168.1 GCA_903970495.1 Candidatus Melainabacteria bacterium
CGTCGTACTCGAGGAAGAAGCCGTCGACCTCGAGGCCGCCGAACAGTGCCTCGGCGACGAAGTCGTACCCGCCGCTCGCCGTCCACGACGAGCGGTAGTTGCCGCGGCACAGGTGCGTGGTGACCCGCATGTCCGCGGGCCGATCGGCGATCGCCCGGTTGAACTGCGCGATGTACTGCTCGTGCTGGTGGTCGGGGTCACCGCCGTTCGCCGCGACGATCTCCCGCTGCTTCGGGTCGTTGAGGTACGCGAGCGAGGTGTCGTCGAGCTGCAGGTAGGTGCATCCGAGGTCGGCGAGCGCGGCGACCTCGGCCTGGTACGCGGCGACCAGGTCGTCCCAGAAGCCGTCCATCGTCGGATAGACCGTCCGGTCGATCGCCGCCGCGCCACCGCGGTAGTGGACCATGCTCGGCGAGGGGATCGTGAGCTTCGGGACAGCGGTCGTGACCTGCTGCCGCAGGTAGGTGAACGCGTCGCCGAAGATCGTGCGGTCGAGGCCGACCTTGCCGTCGACCCGCATCGCCGCCGAGGTGAACTCGAGGTCGCCGTCGGCGTTGTGGAACGAGACCGTGAGGTTCTCCGGCGCCCGGTCGATGCCGGCGAGGGCGTAGATGAAGTCCATGTGCCACGACGTACGCCGGAACTCGCCGTCGGTCGCGGACTGCAGGCCGATCGACTCCTGCATCCTCACCACGTCGGTGATGGCCGCGTCCTCGACCGACCGCAGCCCGTCGTCGTCGAGCGTGCCCGCGACGTGCGCGGCGCGGGCCTCGAGCAGCGCCGGCGGTCGCAGCAGCGACCCGACGTGGTCGGCGTGGAAGGGCGGCAGGGTCCGAGGCATGGCCCGACCGTATGCCCGGGCGCCCGCGAGACCCTACTGTGACAGGCATCGCCCGGCGGCGAGTGGGTACCGCGTGAGCTGGACCACAGCCGGGATCGACGCCGACCGCGAAGGACGACCCATGACCGCAGCCCACGCAGACCTCGACGAGGCCGCCGCGACCTCACCCCGCCGCCTCACGACGGGCACCCTCGTCGCGGCCTGTCTGGCGGTCTCGCTCGGCCAGGTCGCCCTGGCCATCCCCGCGGTGCTGAACGGGCTGTTCCAGACCGACCTCGTCCCGAGCGCCTCGCAGCTGACCTGGATCTCGGACGCGTTCCTGGTGCCGGTCACGCTGCTCGAGCTGACGTTCGGCGTGCTCGGCGACCTCTTCGGGCGCAAGCGGCTGCTCGTCGGGGGCGCAGGCCTGCTCGCGGTCGGCGAGGCGGTGTCGGTGCTGACCCCGGGGGTGGGCTCGGCGACCGACACCCGCGTCGCGGTGCTCTGGGCCGGGCAGATCCTCTCCGGCATCGGCGCGGCGGCGCTGTTCCCCACCAGCCTCGCGATGATCGCGGCGGGGACGCACGTCGCGCGCGACCGGGCCCGCGGGATCGCGATCTGGGCCGGCTCGCTCTCGATCGGCGGTGCGATCTCACCGGTCCTCGGCGGCCTGGTCGCCGACAAGAAGTTCGGCAGCGACGCCAGCGCCGGCTGGCGGTGGGCGTTCATCGCGGTCGCCGTGCTTGCCGTCCTCGTCGCGGTGACGGCGGCGGTGCTCGCGCAGGACAGCTCCGCGCCGGCCGGCCGGTCGCTCGACTGGCCCGGGCAGGTCGCCATCGCGGTCGCCGTGTTCGCCGGGCTGTTCGCGGTGATCCAGGGGCCGACGGCCGGCTGGAAGAGCGGCGAGGTGATCGGGGGCTTCGTGCTGGCCGTGCTCGCGCTCGCCGCGTTCGCCTTCGTCGAGCTGCGCACCGAGCAGCCGTTGCTGCGGCTGCAGCTGTTCGCGAACCGGCCGTTCGCAGTCGCCTCGGTCGCGACGGTGCTCGGCATGTTCGCGTTCCTCGGTACGGCGTACTCGGTCAGCATCCGGCTCACCGCCATCCAGGGCTTCACCCCGCTGCGGGCGTCGCTGGCCTTCCTGCTGCTGCAGGGCATGGCGCTGCTGCTCGCCCCGCTCACCGGTCGCGCGATCGAGAGCTACGACGCGCGCTGGGCGATGGGCGGCGGCTTCGCCCTGATCGCCGCCGGCGACTACTGGTTCGCCACGGTGGGCATCGACCAGGTGACGATCGCGGCGATCGTCGGGCCCGCGCTGCTGGTCGGCATCGGCTTCGCGTTCGCGGTGTCCTCGCTCAGCGCGGTGGCGGTCAACACCGTGCCGAGCGGGCTCGCCGGGATGGCCAGCGGCACGACGAGCCTGCTCCGCGACTTCGGCTTCACGCTGGGTCCGGCGGTCATCGGGGCGGTGGCGCTCAGCCGGGCCACGAGCGACATCGCGCACCGGGTGGCGACGACGCCGGCGCTGCAGCAGGCGCTGCAGTCGTTCTACGGGTCGGTCTCCTCGGCGCCGCCCGCGCAGCGCGGTTCGGTGGCCGCGGCCGTCGGCGCGGTGCGCTCGGGCAACCCGCTCGCGCAGAACGGGCCGCCGGCGACGATCACGGCGGGCGGGAAGTCGGTGCCGTTCAACCCGCTGAAGGACGTGGCCTTCCACGCGCTGGGACACGCGTACTCGCTGGGGTTCGTCATCGTCGCGGTCGCGGCCACGGTCGCGGCGCTGCTCGCCCTGCTCGTGCTCGGGGCCCGGAGCGACGAGCAGGTCGAGGCCCCGGAGCACGCCGCGGTCGCCTGACTATCGCGGCCGCGAGTCAGGTCGCGTACGATGGCCCCATGGCTGTGCTGGAGGGAGCTCTCGCCGACCGCGACTCGTGGTCGGCCGTCGGCGTCTGTCCCGTCGAGCGCGCGATGAAGGCCGTCGGCACCCGCAACGCGATGCTGATCATGCGCGAGGCGCACTACGGGACCAGCCGCTTCGACGACTTCGCCGAGCGGGTCGGCATCACCGAGGCGGCCGCGTCGGCCCGGCTGCGCGACCTCGTCGAGGCCGGCCTGCTCGCGAAGCGGCCCTACCAGGATCCGGGGTCGCGGACCCGCCACGAGTACGTCCTCACCCAGGCCGGCACCGACCTGCTCCCGGTCGTGCTGGCGCTGTTCGACTGGGGTCAGCAGCACACCGGCCGTGCGACCGCCATGCAGCCGGTGCACCACGGCTGCGGCGCCGGCGCGCACGTCACGATCCGCTGCACCGCCGGCCACGACGTCCCGCCCGCCGAGGTCGGCCTGCGGCTGCGCCCCCGAGCGGCTGGCTTGACCAAGACATAGTCAGCCCCTACGGTCTGACTATGCCCACCCAGCGCCAGCAGCGCGTCGTCCTGGCGGTCCTGTCCCTCGCGGCCTTCATGGCGAGCCTCGACGTGTTCATCGTCAACGTCGCGTTCGGCGCCATCGGCAAGGATTTCCACGGCTCGTCGCTGCCGGACCTGTCCTGGGTGCTCAACGGGTACGCCATCGTCTTTGCCGCCCTCCTCGTTCCGGCGGGCCGGCTCGCCGACCGCATCGGTCGGCTGCGGGTGTTCATCGCCGGCCTGCTCCTGTTCACCGCCGCGTCCGCCGCCTGTGCCGCGAGCCCCGACCTCTGGTCGCTCGTCGCCTTCCGCGTGCTGCAGGCCGCGGGTGGCGCGGCGCTGACGCCGACCTCGCTGGGCCTGCTCGTCGCCGCGACACCGCCCGAGCGGCGCGTCCTCGCGATCCGCATCTGGTCGGCGGTCGGCGGTCTGGCCGCGGCGTTCGGCCCGGTGCTCGGCGGCCTGCTGGTCGCCGCGTCCTGGCGGTGGGTCTTCCTCGTCAACGTGCCGGTCGGGCTCGGCGCCGCGTTCGTCGCGCTGCGGGTCGTCCCAGACTCCCGGGACGCCACGGTCACCCGCATCCCCGACGTCGTCGGCGCGGGCGTGCTGACCGGTTCGATCGCGGTCCTGTCGCTGGGCCTGGTGAAGGGCGGCGACTGGGGCTGGGGGTCGGCGCGGACCGTCGTGTGCTTCGCGGCCGCCGCCGGCCTCGCCGCGTGGTTCGTCGAGCGGTCGGTCCACCACCACACACCGATCATCGAGGTGGCGCTGGTCCGGGTCCGTACCTTCGGGTACGCGAACCTCGCGATGCTGCTGTTCAGCGTCGGCTTCGCGGCGTCGCTGCTCGTCGAGATCCTCTGGCTGCAGGACGTCTGGCACTACTCCGCGGTCCGCACCGGTTTCGCGATCGCGCCCGGTCCGTCGATGGTGCCGATCACGACGATCCTCATCCAGCGGTACGCCCGCACCGTCCCCGCGGGCCGGCTCGCGCCGATCGGCTGCGCGCTGTTCGCCGTCGCGTCGGTCCTGACGCTGTCCTCGGTCGGGGCGCATCCCTCGTACGCGACCGAGATCCTGCCGGCCTGGATCATCGGCGGCATCGGGGTCGGGTTCGCGCTGCCGACGCTGCTGTCGTCGGCGACGTCCGACCTGCCGCCGGCGCGGACCTCGACCGGCAGCGGCATCATCACGATGACGCGGCAGATCGGCTTCGTCCTCGGCGTGAGCGTGCTCGTGGCGATCCTCGGCACGCCGCTGTCGTACGCGGCCGCCCACCGCGTCTTCCGCCACGCGTGGTGGACGGTCGCGGCCGTCGAGCTGGCCGCCGCGGTCGCGTCGCTCGGCGTCAGCCGGCGTGCCCGCCCGGCCTCACCGTCGGCCGCGACGCCGATGTCCGCGACCGCGAGCGTCGCCTCCTAGCCCCGTCGAGGTCCAGGAGACGGTGGCGGAACCCGCCGGATCAGCATCCGCCGCGCCGGTCTCACCGCAGCTGGTCGATCGCGCGGAGCAGCCGCGGCGCCGACACCTTCCCCCGGGCGCCGACCGACGGCGCGAATAGGCTGACCCGCAGCTCTTCGACCTCCCACCGCAGCACGCCCGGCGCCGGGATCCGCGCGAGGACCGCGTCGACCTCCGCCTGCAGCACCGCGTCGCGGCCCGGCTCTCGCGGTGCGCGCTCGGCCCGGACCACGGCCGCCCGCAGGTAGCGGCCCACGTCGCCCAGCCGCGCCGCGCCGGCCTCGGTGACGAACCCGGGGTGGACCAGCGCAGCCCGCTGCGCGCGCAGGTCCTCCCTCGCCGGCCCCGACGGCATCCGGTCCAGCAGGCCGTCGAGCTCGGCCGCTGCGGCGAGGACTGCGGCGGCACCGCGGACGATCCGCGGCAGCGCGGTGGCCAGCCCCGCGCGCACCGCCGCCACCGCCGCGTCGAACCCCGATGCCGACCGCAGGTCCGTCGAGGTCAGCCCGTCGATCGCGGCCAGCTGGCAGTCGGCGAGCAGCGCGGGCAGCGGGCTGTGCCGGCTGAGGGCCAGCCGCTCCGCGACGGGCAGCCCGTCGGCGAGCGACCTCGACGGTGAGGGCAGGGCCAGTGCCAGCAGCCGGCGTACGCCCGCGGCGTGCTCCGCGTCGGAGGGCACCGCGCGCAGCCGCAGCGAGACCGACGACCCGTCTTCGACCAGCGTCGGGTAGCCGACCGCGCCGTCGGCCGAGACCGATGCCGGCAGCTCACCGACGTCCCACGACGTGAGGCCGGTCCGCTCCTCGAACCCCGAGGCGGCCGCGACCGCCTCGGACACCGCCGGCGCCAGCGACGCCTGCAGCGCCCCGAGGTCCTCGCCCCGGGCGACCTCGCGCGGACCGTCCATCACCCGGTACGTCGGCCGCAGGTGCCCGGGCAGCGTCGAGGCGTCCCAGGCCTCGACCGGGATCGTCACCTGGCCCACCTGCCGCGCCGCCCGGGACAGCGCCGGGAACAGCTCGTCGACCGACGGGTCCACGAGCGCGAGGAGCTTCGTCGCGGTGTCGGGCGCCGGCACCAGCGGCACGCGCAGCGCCTTCGGCAGCCCGCGGATGAGCGCCGTGACCAGCTCGTGCCGCAGCGCCGGCACCTGCCACGTCAGCTCCCGCATCTGCGCCAGCTGCGCGAGCGGTACGTCGACGGTGACGCCGTCGTCGGACCCACCGGGATCGAAGGCGTACCCGAGCCGGGCGGTGAACCCGTCGGACGTCCACACGCTCGGGTGCGCCTCGTCGTCGACGGCCACCGCGTCGAGGGTCAGGTCGAGCAGCGTCGGGTCCGCGCGGCGGGCTCGCTTCCACCAGCGGTCGAAGGTCACGGTGCCGACGACGTCGTCGGGGATCCGCGCGTCGTAGAACGCGTACAGCTCCTCGTCGCCGACGCCGACCTCGCGGCTGCGGGTACGGACCCCGACCTCGAGCGCGTCGGCGAGGAGCTGCCGGTTGCGGGCGAAGAACGCGTGGTGGGTCTGCCAGTCGCCTTCGACCAGCGCCCGGCGCAGGAAGATCTCGCGACTGGCGACCGGGTCGACGCGGGCGTACTGGACCGCCCGCCGCGCGACGATCGCGATGCCGTAGAGCGTGACCCGCTCGTAGGCCATCACCGAGCCGCGGCGCTTCGACCAGTGCGGCTCCGCGTACGACCGGGACAGCAGGTGCCCGGCGACGGCCTCGACCTGCTCGGGCTCGACGCGCACGACGCCGCGGGCGTACAGGCGCGAGGTCTCGACCAGCTCCGCCGCGGCGACCAGGGCGGGCGGCTTCTTCGCCAGCGCCGACCCGGGTCCGATCACGAAGCGGGTGCCACGCGCGCCGAGGTACTCGCGCTGGCCGGTCCGCTGGCCCACCTGCGACAGGAGGCCCGACACGAGCGAGGTCGTCACGGCGTCCGGGTCGCCCGAGGTTTCGACCTCGAAGCGCAGCCGCCGCGCGACCCGGCGCAGCTGCGCGTGCAGGTCCTGCCACTCCCGGATCCGCAGCCACGAGAGCATCTCCCGCTTGCACAGCCGCCGGAAGGCGCTGCTGCTCAGGGCTTCCTGCTGCTCGGTGACGTACCGCCAGAGGTTGAGCCAGGCGAGCAGGTCCGAGGCCGGCTCGGCGAACCGGGCGTGCAGCTCGTCGGCCTTCTGCTGCAGCTCGAGCGGCCGCTCTCGCGGGTCCTGCACCGACAGCGCTGCCGCGATGACGAGCACCTCGGCGAGGCAGCCGCGTCGCGACGCCTCGACGACCATGCGGCCGAGCCGCGGGTCGACCGGCAGCTCCGACAGCTGCCGCCCGACGCGGGTCAGCCGACCGCCGTCCAGCGCCCCCAGCTCGTCGAGCAGCGCCCGGCCGTCGCGGACCGCCCGCGGGTCGGGCGGGTCGAGGAACGGGAAGGCGGTGATCTCGCCGAGCTCCAGCGCCGCCATCTGCAGCAGCACCGACGCGAGCCCCGTACGCAGGATCTCGGGGTCGGTGAAGGCGGGGCGGCTCTCGAAGTCCTCCAGCGAGTACAGCCGGATGCAGATGCCGTCGGCGACCCGGCCGCACCGCCCAGCGCGCTGCGTCGCCGACGCCTGGCTGATCGGCTCGATCGGCAGCCGCTGCACCTTGGTCCGCAGGCTGTAGCGGCTGATGCGCGCGGTGCCCGCGTCGACGACGTAGCGGATGCCCGGCACCGTCAGCGAGGTCTCCGCGACGTTGGTCGCGAGCACGATCCGCCGCCCGGTGTGCGCGGCGAACACCCGGTGCTGCTCGGCCGCCGAGAGCCGGCCGAAGAGCGGCATCACCTCGGCGCGGGTCGCGCCGCGCAGCACCTCGGCCGTGTCGCGGATCTCCCGCTCGCCGGCCAGGAAGACCAGCACGTCGCCGTCCGGCGGCAGCTCGCCGACCGCGGCGACGACGCCGTCGGCCTGGTCGGCGTCCTCGCCCAGCGGCCGGTAGCGGACCTCGACCGGGTACGTCCGCCCGCTCACCGTCAGCACCGGCGCGTCGCCGAAGTGCCGGGCGAACCGGTCGGGGTCGATGGTCGCCGACGTGATGACGACCTTGAGGTCGGGCCGGCGGGGCAGCAGCTCCTTGAGGTAGCCGAGCAGGAAGTCGATGGTCAGCGACCGCTCGTGCGCCTCGTCGATGACGATCGTGTCGTACGCGCGCAGGTCGCGGTCGCGCCGCAGTTCGGCGAGCAGCACGCCGTCGGTCATCACCTTGACCAGCGTCCGGTCCGCGACCTGGTCGTGGAACCGGACGGTGTAGCCGACGAGGTCGCCGACCTCGGTGCCGATCTCCTCGGCGACCCGCTCCGCGACCGCCCGGGCGGCGATCCGCCGCGGCTGGGTGTGGCCGATCATCCCGGTGACCCCGCGGCCGAGGCCGAGCAGGATCTTCGGCAGCTGCGTGGTCTTGCCCGACCCGGTCTCGCCCGCAAGCACGACGACCTGGTGGCGTGAGATCGCCTCGGCGATCTCGTCGCGGCGGGCGCTGACCGGCAGGTCCGGGTACGTCAGCTCCGGGACCGAGGCGGCGCGCTCCTCCGGGGTGCTGACCATCGCCCTCCCAGGTTAGAGCCCGAGCAGGCGGGTCGAGGTCTCGCGCATCTCGACCTTCCGGACCTTGCCGGTGACGGTCATCGGGAAGCCGTCGACGAGGTGGACGTACCGCGGGATCTTGTAGTGCGCGAGCCGGCCGCTGCAGAACTCCCGGACCGCCGCGGCGTCCAGCGGCTCGGCCCCGGCGCGCAGCTGGATCCAGGCGACGAGCTCCTCGCCGTACCGCTCGTCGGGGACGCCGACGACCTGCGCGTCGAGGACGTCGGGGTGGGTGTAGAGGAACTCCTCGACCTCGCGCGGGTAGATGTTCTCGCCGCCGCGGATGACCATGTCCTTGCTGCGGCCGACGATCGCGAGGTAGCCGTCGGCATCCATGGTCGCGAGGTCCCCCGTACGCATCCAGCCGTCGTGCAGCACCTCGGCGGTCCGCTCCGGGTCGCGCCAGTAGCCGAGCATCACCGAGTAGCCGCGGGTGCACAGCTCGCCGGTCTCGCCGACCGGCACCGGTTCGCGGGTGACCGGGTCGACGACCGCGACCTCGAGGTGCGGGTGCACTCGCCCGACCGTCGAGACACGACGGTCGATCGAGTCGTCGGCGCGGGTCTGCGTCGAGACCGGCGAGGTCTCGGTCATGCCGTAGGCGATGGTCACCTCGGGCATGTTCATCTCGCTCATGACCCGCTTCATCACCTCGGCCGGGCAGGGCGAGCCGGCCATGATGCCGGTGCGCAGCGAGCTCAGGTCGTAGCGCGCGAGGTCGGGCAGCGCGAGCTCGGCGATGAACATCGTGGGCACGCCGTAGAGCGAGGTGCACCGCTCGTCGGCCACGGCCTGCAGCGTGAGGGCGGGGTCGAAGCCGGGGCTCGGGATGACGACGCAGGCGCCGTGCGAGGTCGAGGCGAGGTTGCCCATGACCATGCCGAAGCAGTGGTAGAAGGGCACCGGCACGCAGATCCGGTCGGTCTCGTCGTAGCCGCAGCCCTCGCCGACCAGGAAGCCGTTGCCGAGGATGTTGCGGTGGCTGAGCGTCGCGCCCTTCGGGAAGCCGGTGGTGCCCGAGGTGTACTGGATGTTGATCGGCTCGTCCGGGCTCAGCGCGACCGCGGGCAGGTCGACGCCGCCGTCCACCAGCGCCTGCCAGCTCGGGTCGCCGACGAACACGACGTCGGGGTGCCCGACCTCGGTGACCATCGCGCGGTAGTCGCTGGTCTTGAACGCCGTCGCGCTGACCAGCAGGCCGATGCCGGCCTGCTCGAGCACGTACGCCAGCTCGTGCGTCCGATACGCCGGGTTGACGGTGACGAGGATCGCGCCGATCCGCGCCGTCGCGTACTGGACGAGGAACCACTCGAGGCAGTTCGGCGCCCAGATGCCGACCCGGTCACCCTTCGCCACGCCGCGCCCGACGAGCCCGCGGGCGACGGCCTCGACCTCCGCGTCGAGCTCCGCGTACGTCAGCCGCCGGCCGGTCGCGCACTCGACGACAGCCTCGCGGCCGGCGAAGCGGTCGACCGCCGCGCGCAGGTTCTCGTCGATGGTGGTGTCGGGCAGCGGCGGCGTCGCCGGACCGGTCGCCTGAGAGATCGAGTAAGAGGTGTCGGTCACCGCCCCATCCTGCGCCGCAGGGCCGCCCTCGACCACTAGCCTGCAGCCAGGTTCTTGGAGCGAGCGGGAGGCGGCGGCGGTGAGGGCGTGAAGCCGCAGCTTCCCGGCTTCCTGCACACGCTGGCGCCCTACCTCGGCCACTACGGCTATCTCGCCGTCGCGCTGATCGTCGTCATCGAGAGCTTCGGCCCGCCGCTGCCGGGCGAGACGATCATCATCGCCGCGGCGATCTACGCGGCGAACGGCCAGCTCAACGTCTACGTCGTCGGCCTCGTCGCGTTCGCCGCGGCCACGATCGGCGACACCATCGCCTACGTGATCGGCCGCAAGGGCGGCACCGCGCTGATCAACAAGTACGGCAAGTACGTCGGCGCGACCGAGGAGCGCTACGGCAAGACCGAGGAGTTCTTCCAGCGCCACGGCGGCAAGATCGTGGTCGTCGCCCGTTTCATCGAGGGGCTGCGGCAGCTCAACGGTCTGGTGGCCGGCACCACCAAGATGCACTACGCCCGGTTCCTCGCCGCGCAGGTCACGGGTGCCGCGCTGTGGGTGGTCGTCTGGACGACGGTCGGCTACACCGCCGGCTCGCACATCACGCCGATCTACGACGCGGTGAGCAAGGTCGGGTACGGCCTGCTCGCGGTCGCCGCCGTCGCCCTGGTCGTCTGGTACGTCCGCCGGCGTAGACGGTCCCGCGAGGGGGCAACAGAAGGCGATGCGTGAGTTCGACGTCGTCGTGGTGGGTGCCGGCAGCGGTGGGGTGAGCGTCGCGACGGGTCTGGCCGAGGCGGGCCGCACGGTCG
>CAJCIY010000169.1 GCA_903970495.1 Candidatus Melainabacteria bacterium
GGTCGCCGACCTCGTACGCGTCGCCCTCCTCGGCGTGCTCATCACCGTCGTCGCTCTCGGCACCAGGTCGGTCGCGCTCGTCCTCGTGACGCTGTTCCTGCTCGGCGTGGCCGAGGTCTTCGGTGACAACACCAACGCCACCCTGCTGCCGATGCTCGTGCACCGTGACGACCTCGCCGTCGCGAACGCCCGGATCCAGTTCGGCTTCATCACCGTCAACCAGCTGATCGGGCCGCCGATCGGCGCCGCCCTCTTCGCGGTCGGCCGAGCCTGGCCGTTCGTCGGTCAGATCGTGCTCGTCGCCCTCGGCGTCCTGGCCGTCTCGCGCATCGCGCTGCCGCACCACGCACCCGAGCGGACCGCCACGGTGCGGGGGGACATCGCGGCCGGCTTCTCCTGGGTACGCCACCACGCGGCCGTCCGTACCCTCGTCGTGACGATCTTCGTCTTCAACATCACCTTCGGCGCCGCCTGGTCGGTGCTGGTGCTCTATTCGATGCGGCGTCTCCACCTCGGGACGATCGGCTTCGGGCTGATCACGACCGTCCAGGCGCTCGGCGGTCTGACCGGGACCTCCTGCTACGGCTGGATCATCCGGCGGGTGAGCCTCGGCGACATCATGCGGGTCGGCCTGATCGTCGAGACGCTCACCCACCTCGGGCTGGCGCTGACCACATCGCCGTGGATCGCGCTGCCGATCTTCTTCGTCTTCGGCGCGCACGCCTTCATCTGGGGCACGACGTCGGTCACCGTCCGGCAGCGCGCCGTGCCGACCGAGCTGCAGGGCCGGGTCGGCAGCGTCAACACCATCGGCATCTTCGGCGGGCTCGTCGTCGGGTCGTTCGTCGGGGGCCTGCTGGCGCAGACGTTCTCGATCACGACACCGTTCTGGTTCGCCTTCGCCGGGTCGGCGCTGTTCCTGGTCGTGATGTGGCGCCAGCTCCCGCAGATCGCCCACGACCCGCCGGTGTAGCTAGCGGATGCCGTCCCAGACGGCGAGCTCGTCGCTGCGGGGGTCGTCGACGACGGTCACCTTCTCGGCGATGACCCCGGTCGTGCGCGTCTCCCGGGTGTACGCGGGCCAGCCCGGGTCGCCGGTGGTGACGAAGTCGACCCACGCCTGGTGCGCGGTGTGCGCGACCTGGTCGGAGGGGTGCGCCCCGATGAGCCGGTGCATCTGCTCGAGGTGGACGGTGTCGAACACGAACGGGATCTCCACGGCGTGAGCCGCCCCGAAGCCGTCGTTGTCCGCGGGCTCGGGGTGCTCGAAGCGGTAGGCCCAGGTGCTCCCGCCGCCGGCCTCGCGCGCCTCCGCGTGCCGGATCGCCGGCACGGTGAAGAACCAGTCGCTGACCACCGCGGCCAGGAGGTCACCCGGCGACGCGTCCGGCCGGTTGCCGCGGTAGCGCTCCAAGCCCTCCGGCGGCAGCCCGTACGCGGCCGACCCCAGCGTCAGCGTCGGCTCGTCGACGGCGTCGAGGATCCCCGGCGCGACCAGGAACAGCCGCGCCTCGTCGCGGTTCGACCCGACCAGCACCCGTACGCCGGCCGCGGCCCCCGCGGCGAACGCCTCGAGCGGGTGCCGCGGGAGCACGTCGCCGTCGACCACAGGCGCGAACGGCAACAGGCTCAGCGCGAGCGGCCCCCACCGCTGCGGGTCGGGTGCGGTCTGGATCTCCACCACCAGGTCGGAGGCGGCCCGGACCGTCGTCGCCAGGTCGGCGGCAGCGACGGCCTCACGGGTCGCGTCGACGCCGAGCTGCTTCGCCAGCTCCCGGCCGACGGCGAGCGCCGTCTCCTGGGTCAGGGTGTGCGCGGCCGCGCCCGACTGCGTGATCGCCTGCGCGAACAGGCCCTCGGCCGACGGCATCGCCAGCAGCGTGGTGACGCTCATCGCACCGGCCGACTCCCCGGCGACGGTCACCCGCGCGGGGTCACCGCCGAAGGCGGCGATGTTGTCCCGCACCCAGCGCAGCGCGGCGACCTGGTCCTGCAGCCCGAGGTTGGCAAGGCCGTGGTCGGCGTCGCCCTCGGTGAACAGGAAGCCGTCCGCGCCGAGCCGGTAGTTGATCGTCACGCACACGACGCCGTCGCGGGCGAAGGCGGCGCCGTCGTACTCGGCGTTGGCGCCCGAGCCGTTCATGAACGAGCCGCCGTGGATCCAGACCAGCACCGGCAGCGCGTCGGCGCCGACGGGTGTCCAGACGTTGAGGTTCAGGCACTCGTCGCCCGGGATCGAGAGCTCCGGCAGCAGCACCTGGTACTGCGGCGGGTAGTCACCCTTGGGGACGGTCGGGCCGTGCTCGGTGACGTCGCGGACACCGTCCCAGGGCGTGACCGGCTGCGGCGGTCGCATCCGGTCCGCGCCGAACGGTGCTGCGGCGTAGGGGATCCCCAGGTAGCGGGCGATGCCGTCGACCTCGCTCCCGCTGATCTCTCCGCCGGTCACGTGGACGTTCATGGGGGCCTCCCGCTGGTCGGTTTCCCAGTGTTGCACCGCGGCCTGTACGCGGGCTGAGAGCGCGTCCGGTCGGGAGCCCGCCTAGTCGAGCAGCCCGTCGCGACGGGCGAACGCCGCCGCCTCGGTCCGGCTCGCGGCACCGAGTTTGGCCAGCAGGTTGGAGACGTGGACGCTGACCGTCTTGTCGCTGATGAACAGCTGCCGGCCGATCTGCCCGTTGCTGCGGCCGTCGGCCACCAGCACGAGCACCTCGCGCTCCCGCGGTGTCAGTCCCGCGGGCGCCTCCGTCGCCGCCTCGCGGATCCCGGCGATCCGCTTCGCCGGCGCGATCAGCGGCGTCGCGCCCATGGTGCGGACGGCCGCCAGGACCTCGAGGCCCTCGGCCCGGGCTGCGGCGCGGTCGCCGGTGGCGGCCAGCACCTCCGCGAGGCGGAGCCGGCTGCGTACCTGCTCGTAGCGGTTGCCGTAGCCGAACGCGTCGACCGTCGTACGCCAGGCGGCGACGAGCCCCTCCGCCGAGGGCCGCTCGTGGTCGGCGCGCCAGCGCAGCCACGCCGCCTCCGCTTCGGCGCGGGCCACCCACGCCAAGCCCTCGGGTCCGAGGTGCGAGGTCCGCTCGAGGTGCTGCTCGACCGTGTGGTGCACCCCGGCCAGCAGCGCGGGCGCCCGGGAGACCTGGTCCGGCACGAGCACGCCCAGGAGCAGCGTGTCGATCCTGATCTGCGCGGCGAACCACGGGTGCCACATCGACCCGATGTCGCGCACCGCGGCGTCACGGGCGGCGGCAGCGGCGGCCGGGCCGTCGCGACGTGCCGCCAGCTCGACCTCCGCGAACGCGGCGTGCACGGCGAACAGACCGTCGCGCCGGAGCCACTCGCGGCTCGCCTCGAGGGCGCGCCACGCACGGTCGTCGTCGCCGCGGGCGACCATCACCCCGAGGCCGAACGTGTCCAGCGCGGCGTGGGCGTAACCCGGCAGCGGCGTCGGCGACCCCGGGTCCAGCAGCGCCGCGGCCTCACGGAGCCGGCCCGCGTCGACGAGCAGCCCCAGCTGCAGGCACCGGCTGTCCAGGGCGAACGCAGCCCACGGGCGACCTGCCCGCTCCCCCGCCGCGGTGCTCAGCGCGTAGGCCTCGATCGCCGCCTCGACCCGGCCGGCCTCGTGTCGCAGCCCGCCGATGCCGTGCCAGGCGTACAGCTCGACGGTCGGGTCGGTGGCCGCTGCGGCCTGCTCGAGGAGCAGCCGCTCGGCAGCCTCGGGGTCGAGCCGCGCGCTGGTCCGGGCGAACGTCGCGCTCGCGTCGGCGGCCACCGACGGCAGCCCCAGCGTGCGTGCCATCTCGAGGGCCTCCGACGCGAGCGCCAGCGCCTCCGTCCGGTGGTCGAAGACGAGGCTGACGTGCGCGTGCACCTGCAGCGCCCGGGCCCGCAGCGGCGACGGCTCCTCGGGCAGCAGGGCGAGCGCCGCCGCGGACAGTGCGTACGGATCCCCCGGCAGGTCGAGCCGGACGCGGTGCTTGGCGTTCCACATCATCAGCTCGGCCCGGTGCTCGTCGGCGAGGTCCGGCGCAGCGAGCGCCGCGTCGAGCACGGTGACGGCCCGGTACGGATGTCCCGCCAGCGACGCCGCGTCCGCCGTCGCGACGGCCAGCGCCACCGGGTCGGCGGCAGGCACCTGCGAGGCGACCGCGCCGGCCTGCTCGTAGAGCGCCAGCGCCTCCGCGGGAGCCGCCATCGCCTGGGCCTGCTGGGCGGCACGGACCGCTGCGGCGTACGCGGTCGGCAGGTCGAACGACTCCAGGGCGTGCCGCGCGAGGTCGGCGTCCTGGCCGCTGCCCGCGAGCCCCGCCGCGAACGCCGTGTGCAGCCGTACCCGCTCGCCGGGCAGCAGGTCCTCGTAGACGGCCTCGGCGAGCAGCGCGTGCCGGAAGGCGTACCCGCGGTCGGTCGACACCAGGACCCGCGCCTCGAGCGACTCCCGCAGGGCCGCGTCGAGCTCCACGGGCGGCAGACCCGTCACGACGGCGATCAGCTCGTCGTTCACCCGGCGGCCGTGGACCGCCGCCGACCGGACGACGCGATGCGCCGGCTCCGACAACCCCTCGACCGAGACGAGCACCAGGTCGGCGAGGTCGACGGGCAGCGCCTCGCCGGCCTCGTGGGCGGCGAGCAGCTGCTCGGCGAAGAACGGGTTGCCGCCGGCGCGGTGGCAGATCCGGTCGACGAGGTCGAGGTCGAGCGGGCCGTCGTGCCGGCCCTCGAGCAACCGGCGGAGCTCGTCGTCGGGCAGCGGCGCGACGGTCCGTCGTGTCACGCCCGGGAGCCGCGACCACTCCGCGAGGGACGGCCGCAGCGGGTGCCGGCGGTGCAGGTCGTCGGCGCGCACCGTCAGCCAGACCGTGACCCGGCGCCGTGGCAGCCGGGTGAGCAGGAAGCCCAGCAGGTCGCGGGTCGAGGTGTCGGCCCAGTGCACGTCCTCGACCAGCAGGAGGACCGCGCGTTCCGCGGCCAGCTCCAGCAGGACACCGAGGACGTCCTCGTACAGCTCGGCCCCGGCGTAGCGGCCGGACCCGGGGGTCACCAGAGCGAGCGCAGCGGGGTGTCGCTCCAGCACGGCCGCCGCATCCGGCTCGGCGCGCAGCAGGTCGCGCAGGGCGTCCACGACCGGCAGGTACGGCAGCGACGCGCCCAGGTGGATGCAGTGGCCCACGAGCACGAGGTCACCCGCGCCGCGGGCTGCCGCGACGGCCTCCGTCACGAGCCGGGTCTTGCCGACCCCCGCGTCGCCGAGGACCAGCACGCCGACCCCGTCGCCGCTTCGCGCGGCGGCGGCGGAGTCGGCTAGCGCGGCGAGGTCCTCGACGCGACCGACCAGAGGTGAGGTCGAGGCTGGCACCTGGTCATGATCCGCCACCTAGTGCGCGCGGCGGTGCAGCGACCAGCGCCGGCCGTGCCCGGCGGCGGCGCGGCGGTTGCTGCGCACCTCCGAGGCGAGCGGGCCGCGCGGCTGCCGGCGCATGTCGGCCGTCCGGCTGAGGGCCAGCTCTTCGATCATCGGGATGCTCATGTCGTGTCCTCTCGTCGTGGTTCGGTGACGAGAGCGACGATGCGCATCTGAGGGGGGGCTCCGCATCGGGAGATCCCTCAGATCGAGCGGTGGGCCCCTCAGATGCTCAGCCGAGGCAGACGTGGTCGGCGAGCACCTTCTGCACCGTCTCCTCCAGCTGCAGCTCGCCCACGTGCCGGATCTCGAGGTCCTCGCACCGGATGCAGCGGACTGTCCAGCACGGGTCGTGCTCGCGGCAGGAGTGGTCGACGCGGACGTCGATCGTGCCCTGGTCGTTGGGCTTGCCGCGGAGACGGGCGAGCTCGGCGTCACCGAACGACGTCAGCGTGCAGGCGTCCTTCAGGGTGCCGGCGAGCAGCTCGCGGTCGACGGCCTCGTTGACGGTGCGCACCTCGTCGTCGGTGAAGACCGCGGTCCAGTAGCGACCGCGGGTCGCGACGGCGTCGAGGATCTCGAGGGTGCTGATGTGCCGGCGCGGACCCGGCCGGGCGGGACTCACTGCGACGATCTCCGGACAGTGGGCATGGCGAACCTGCTTCGGCGCACCCGGCAGCGCCGGGGTCGAGCGGCGGCACGGTTTCGGCTCCGCTCAGGGACCAGGTTACGCCAGCACGGGCTTGCCGTCACCGTCGATGCGGCCGGTCTCGACCACGCGCGCCGCGACGTCGGCCACCTTGCGGCCACCGCGCTGCGACCGGTCCGCGAGCCGGGCGAAGGCCTCGTCCGCGGTGATCCCGTCGGCAGCCATCAGGATGCCCTTGGCCATGCCGATGGTGTCGCGGTTGACCAGGGCCGACCGCAGGTTCTCGACGAGCTGCGCGCTGCTCAGCGCCAGGGCCGCGTGCGTCGCGCACAGCGCGGCCACCCGCTCGTCGTACGCGGTGAAGGAGTCGGGCTCGGGGCCGTAGAGGCTGAGCGAGCCGAGCTCCACGTCGTCGACCGCGAGCGGCAGGCAGAGCATCGACCGCACGCCGAGCGAGGCGGCGAGGTCGCCGTACTGCTGCCACCGGGGCTCCGCGGTGGTGTCGACCACCACGATCACGCCCTGGCTCGCCGACGCCTCGACGCACGGCCCGTCGCCGAGCCGCAGCTGCTCGGCGTCCAGCTGCGCCACCTCCGGGCTGGAGGCGTACTGCGGCTCGAAGCGGCCCCGGGCGTAGAGGTTGACGCTCGCGTGGATGGCGGCCGGGACGACGGCGATCGCGGTGTCGACGATCGCGGCGAGCGTGTCGTGCAGCGTGACGTTGCGCAGGTGGAGCGAGCGGCCGAGCCGTTCGAGCACCGACCACTGCTCGAGCGTCAGCCCGTCGACCTCCCGCGCGCCGTCGGCGGCGGAGACGTCCGTGCTCACAGCAGCGTCGCCAGGTTGGCGCAGGCCGCGTCGTTGGAGCGGCGCATCTCCGGCGCGAACGCGTCGGGCTCCACGTCGGTGCCGTAGACGACGAGGGTCTTCCCGCCGACGTCGATCGCGTCGACGGTGCCCAGGTGGTGGGTCACCGGGAGGCCGCTGCGGATGGCGTACTGGAACCGCCGCTGCTCGTCGTCCAGGGTGACGATGTCCTCCTCGGCGGTGACGTCGCCGATCGTGATGGTCCGCTGCCCGCCCTCGACGGTGGCGGTGTCGATCGACGGGTACCACTCCGCGATCCGGGCGGGGTCACCGACGAGGGCCCAGACGGTGTCGACGGGGCTGTCGAGCAGAACCTGCGAACGCACGGACGTCATCGTCGTCTCCCATCGGGTCGGGGGATCACGGGCGGGGCGCGGCCTTGCGCGGACGTGCCCGCGCAGGGGCGGTCGTAACAGCTGCTGCCGCGTTGGCGGTGAGCGCCGCCGCGACCTGGCTCAGGCTGTCCATCAGCGGGGCGGGGAAGATGATCGTCGAGTTCTGCTCGGAGGCGATGTCGCCGAGCACCTGCAGGTTGCGCAGCTGCAGCGCGATGGGGTGCTGCGCCATGGTGTCGGCGGCCTCGGCGAGCCGGTCGGCCGACAGCGCCTCGCCCTCGGCGTCGATGATCTTGGCGCGCTTCTCCCGCTCGGCCTCGGCCTCGCGCGCCATCGCCCGCTGCATCGAGACCGGCAGCGCGATGTCCTTGAGCTCGACGCGCTGGACCTCGATGCCCCAGGCCGCGCCGGTGTGCTCGAGGATCCCGCGGAGCTGGTCGTTGAGGGTCGCGGTCTCGCTCAGCACCGTGTCGAGGGCGGACTGGCCGACGATGTTGCGCACGGTCGTCTGCGCGATCTCGTAGATCGCGCGGACCACGTCCTCGACGTCGATGATCGTCTTCACCGCGTCGGTCGCGCGGTAGTACGCCACGGCCGCGACGCCGATCGAGACGTTGTCGCGGGTGATGATCTGCTGCTGCGGGATGGGCAGCGTGACCGTGCGCATGTCGACCTTGCGCACCTTGTCGATGAAGGGGATGACCGCGCGCAGGCCTGGCTGCTTGAGACCGCGGAGCTTGCCGAGCCGGAACACCACGCCCTGCTCGTACTGCTGGACGATCTTGATCCCGAAAGCCACGGGGACCCCCTCCTTCGCTGAGTGCCCCACCGTCGCACGTCGCGGGCGCGTGTGCGGACCCGAGGCGGTTTGACGCCGCCTCCGGTCGCGGCCTACGGTCCGGTTCGTCCACCGCTCGGTGGACGCCAAGACAGAACGCCTCCACGCGGGGGAAGCCGGTGCGACACCGGCGCTGACCCGCAACCGTGAGCCGCCCCCGTGGCGGCGAGCCGGAACACCCGCCGGAGGCGGTGGCCGGATGTCCCGTCGTGGTCTGCGGGACGGAGCCCGGACCCTCCCAGGTCCGATGCCCCGTCCCCGCTCGCGCCCTGTGCGCGGCGGGGACCTGTGCGTCGTGGGGTCGTCCGCTCCGTCGCTGCTGCGCGCGTACGGACGCCGGCGGGACCGGGAGCGCGCATGCAGACCGACAAGACCCTCCGCCGCCTGGGCGCCGTCGC
>CAJCIY010000170.1 GCA_903970495.1 Candidatus Melainabacteria bacterium
CCGGGCTCGCGCCCACGATGCCCGCCGACCTCGCGGCCGACGGCGTCGCCGAGGTGACCGAGGTGTTCGTGCCGCGGCAGGTACGGGTCGGGCGGTGCCCGCCGCTGCCCACCGCCGCGCTGCTCGTGTCGCCGGAGGGCCGCTGGCAGCTCGGCGACCGCGAGCCGGCGACCACGGTGACGGGCAGTGCGCTCGACCTGCTGCTGCTGGTCTGGCGCCGCGAGGTGGCTCCCGGGCTCCGCGTCGAGGGCGTCCCGATGGAGCCGCTGCTGGCG
The DNA here is from genome assembly GCA_903970495.1 of Candidatus Melainabacteria bacterium. Classification (GTDB taxonomy): domain Bacteria; phylum Actinomycetota; class Actinomycetes; order Mycobacteriales; family CAJCIY01; genus CAJCIY01. The sequence continues at coordinate 276 of CAJCIY010000170.1, forward strand.
CTGCCGCTTGTCCCCTGAGGACGCCGTGCGGCGGCTCGACAGCCGACCGAAAGTGTGTGTTACTTCGCATCACAGGTAGTGGGACCGGTCGAGGAGGACGCGTGCCCCAGCAGGAACGGATCGAGACCCGGCCGGCCAGGATGCGCCGCGCCGTCCGATGGCTGACGACCCCGCTGCTGCCCGACGACTACCTCCGGCTGCTCAACCCGCTGTGGTCCTCCCGCGAGCTGCGCGGCCGGGTCGTCCAGGTCATCCCGGAGACCGAGACCGCCGCCACCCTGGTCATCAAGCCCGGCTGGGGGTGGACCTTCGACCACAAAGCCGGCCAGTACGTCGGGATCGGCGCCGAGGTCGACGGACGGTGGCACTGGCGGTCGTACTCGCTGACCTCCACGCCGACCGACGAGGCGGGCGTCATCTCGATCACCGTCAAGGCGATGGCCGAGGGCTTCCTGTCCGGGCACCTGACCGAGCTCGCGGCGGGCACCGTGGTCCGGCTCGCCGCCCCCGCCGGCGACTTCACACTGCCCGACCCCCCGCCGGCCAAGATCCTGTTCCTCACCGCCGGCAGCGGCCTGACGCCGGTCATGGCGATGCTCCGCACCCTCCACCGGCGCGACGAGCTCACCGACATCGTGCTGGTCCACTCGGCGCCGACCGAGCACGACGTGCTCTTCCGCGCCGAGCTGCGCTCGCTCGCCGAGCAGCACCCCGAGCTGACCTACGTCGAGCGGCTCACCGACCGCGAGGGCATGCTCGCCCTCGACCGGCTCGCCGACGTCGTGCCCGACTGGACCGACCGCGAGGCCTGGGCGTGCGGGCCGCCCGCGATGCTCGACGCCGCCGAGAAGGCCTATGCCGCAGCCGGTGTGCCCGAGAAGCTGCACCTCGAGCGGTTCTCGGTCGACCTCGCCGGCGCCGGCGGCGAGGGGGGCACCGTCACCTTCGAGCGCACCGGCCGGACCGCGGAGGTCGACGGCGCGACGACGCTGCTCGAGGCGGGCGAGGCGGCCGGGGTGCAGATGCCGTTCGGCTGCCGGATGGGCATCTGCCAGTCCTGCGTCGTACCGCTGCTGAAGGGTTCCGTCCGGGACCTGCGCAACGGCACCGACCACCAGGAGGGCGACCGCATCCAGACGTGCGTGTCCGCCGCCGCCGGGGACTGCGTCCTCGAGGTCTGACCCTTGTTATGTGTTACCGGGGGTAATAGCCTGTTGGGAAGATCCACTGCTCGACGACGAGAGGACCGCTCATGGCGATCACCGACATCCAGGCGTACGCGCACCTGACCGACGAGGACGTCGAGGCGATCGGCGCGGAGCTCGATGCGCTCCGCCGCGACGTCGAGGCGGCACGTGGCGACTCCGACGCCGAGTACATCCGCAGGGCCATCGCGCTGCAGCGCGGGCTCGCGGCCGCCGGCCGGATCACGCTGTTCGCCAGCGCGTTCCCCCCGGCCTGGCTGGCCGGCACCGCGTTCCTCTCGCTCGCGAAGATCATCGAGAACATGGAGCTCGGCCACAACGTCATCCACGGCCAGTGGGACTGGATGAACGACCCGGAGATCCACTCGACCAACTGGGACTGGGACACCACCTGCCCCGGCGAGCAGTGGAAGCACTCCCACAACTTCGTGCATCACACGTACACGAACGTGGTCGGCAAAGACAACGACGTCGGCTACGGGATCCTGCGGGTCACGCGCGACCAGAAGTGGCACCCGGTCAACCTCGGCCAGCCGGTCTACAACGCGATGCTCGCGCTGCTCTTCGAGTGGGGCGTCGCGCTGCACGACCTCGACCTCGAGGCGATCCGCAAGGGCAAGAAGGACCGCGGCGTCGTCCGCAAGCAGCTCAAGCAGATCGGGCGCAAGGTCGGGCGGCAGGTGGCCAAGGACTACCTCGTCTACCCGGCGCTGACCGGTCCGCAGTTCCTCTCGACGCTGACCGCCAACGCCACCGCCAACATCGTGCGCAACCTGTGGTCGTACACGGTCATCTTCTGCGGCCACTTCCCCGACGGCGCCGAGAAGTTCACGCTCGAGGAGTTCGAGACCGAGACCAAGCCGCAGTGGTACCTGCGGCAGATGCTCGGGTCGGCCAACTTCCACGGCGGCAGGCTGATGAGCTTCATGGCCGGCAACCTGAACTACCAGATCGAGCACCACCTCTTCCCCGACCTGCCGAGCAGCCGGTACGCCGAGATGAGCGAGCGGGTCCGCGCCCTGTGCGACCAGTACGGGCTGCCCTACACGACCGGGTCGCTCGCCCACCAGTACGCGCAGACGCTGCGGACGATCTGGAAGCTCTCGCTCCCCGACTCGCTGCTGCAGAAGACGAGCGACGATGCGCCCGAGACGCACTCGGAGAAGTTCCCGCTGCCGGCCGTCGCCTGACGGTCAGCCGAAGATCGGGCGCACGTTCGTCGTCGCCGGGTACGCCCAGGCGTTCGCCGGCGATTGCGCCTCGGACAGCTCCTCGAGCGCGCGCTCGAGCGGGATCGGCCGTGACCACAGGAAGCCCTGGCCGCGGTGGGCCCCCATCGTGCGCAGCATCTCCGCCGTCGTCTCGTCCTCGATGCCCTCGGCCACGACGTTCAGCGACATGGCCTGCGCCATCGCGATGACACCGCGGACGAGCGGGGCGCTGCGCGCGGACGCGAGGTCGCGGGTGAAGCTGCGGTCGATCTTGACGATGCTGACCGGCAGCCGGTGCAGGTAGGCGATCGAGGAGTAGCCCGTCCCGAAGTCGTCGACCGCGAGGCGGGCGCCCGCGCCGACGAGGGCGTCCAGCCGGTCGAGGGTGGCCTGGTCGTCGGCGAGCAGCGACATCTCCGTCAGCTCGAGGACGAGCTGCACGTGCGGGGTGCGCGCCACGCAGGTCCGGACCCGGGCGAGCAGCTGCGGGTCGGAGATCTGCAGCGGCGAGAGGTTCACCGACAGGTCCAGGCGGCGGCCGATCGCGGCCTGCAGCAGCGCCGCGCCGGCGTGGGCGTGCTCGAGGATGAACAGCCCGATCTCACCGATGAGGCCGAGGTGCTCGGCCAGCGGGATGAACACGTCGGGCGTGACGACGCCGAGCTCCGGGTGGGTCCAGCGCGCCAGCGCCTCGTACCCGGTCAGCTCCCCGGTCTCGAGGCTCACGATCGGCTGGTACGCGACGGTGAACTCGCGGTCGCGTACGGCCTCGCGGAGCGCGTCCTCGAGGCGCAGCCGGCGCAGGTTGTCGCGCTGCATCGCAGGCTGGAAGACCTCGTACCGGTCGCGGCCGCCGGCCTTGGCGCGGTACATCGCCGTGTCGGCGTGCCGCATCACGTCGACGGCGCGCAGCTCGTCGGTGACGTAGGCGATGCCGACGCTGCAGGTGATGACGACGTCACGGCCGTCGATCTCGAACGGCACCGACAGGTGGCGCAGCAGCCGCTCGGCGACGACCTCCGCGCCGCCGACCTCGGCCTGCTCGAGCAGCACCGCGAACTCGTCGCCGCCGAGGCGGGCGGCGGTGTCCCCCGGCCGCAGGCAGACCGAGATCCGCTCGGCCACCGCGGTCAGCAGGCCGTCGCCGACGTCGTGGCCGCGGCGGTCGTTGACCGCCTTGAAGCCGTCCAGGTCGCAGTAGAGGATCGCGAGGTGCGCGTCCTCCTCGACGCGGTCGCGGCGGAGCTCGAGGGCGTGGTCGAGCCGGTCGGTGAAGACGGTCCGGTTCGCCAGGCCGGTCAGCGGGTCGTGGCGGGCCAGGTGCGTCATCTCGTCGGCGAGCGCACGCCGGTTGATGCTCGCCTCGGCGACGCCGACCAGGGTGTCGAGCGCGCGTCGGTCGTCGTCGTCGAACGGCTTGTGGGCATCCAGCCGCCAGGCCACGACGTGGCGCAGCGGCTGGCCGCGTACCTGCAGGGCGGTGCTGATCTCCTCGCCCGACGCCGCGCGCTCGCGGACGACCGCCTCGCTGCCCTTGAGGACCCGGCTGACGGCGGCGACCATCTCGCGCTCCGTCTCGGCCGCGTCGCCCCAGTCGGGCGCCGCGGCGGCCGCGACGAACAGCCGGCTGAGCCGGTCGTGGGAGATGCGGGAGGAGTTGATGCTGCGGACGGCGACCAGGATGGTGCCGACGGGCACCAGCAGGAGGGCGAGGGTCCACTGCGCCTCACCGCGCTGCAGCAGCGCCGCGAGGTAGCCGAGGGTGTCGATGCCGACGAAGCAGAGCAGCGGCAGCGGCAGCGCGCGCCAGCGGATGGCGGCCCGCGGCTTGCCCGAGCGCTCCAGCGAGAGCGACAGCGCCGTGACGATGAGGTCCAGCAGGAAGAACGCGGCGCAGGCAGCCAGCGTGATCGCCAGCTCGGCGACCGTGTTCGGTCTCCGGGAGGACCTGCCCAGCGTCATGATGCCGACGAGCGCCGCCGCGCTGAGGCCGGTGATGCCGACGTTGAAGATCTTGTGGCGTACGCGGCGCTCCGCCATGCCCTGGCTGAGCGCCTGCGCGATCGCCCAGAGGGTCAGCGCCTGCCCCGGGCTGCTGGTCAGGGTGAGGAACACCAGCGCGGGTGCCTCGAAGCCGATGACCACCTCGCCCCAGGGCTGCGCGAGGACCAGCGGGAACTGGGTCATGACGACGACCAGGACCGCGGCCGCGATGTGCTCGCCGTCGACGGGGATCGGCTGGTCGATCCAGAGGTGGACGCCGTAGAGACCGACGAGGATGCCAAGGAGGCCGACCAACATGTCGAAGGCCTGGCCGATCCGGACGTTCACGCCCTGGAGCGGGCGGTCGACGGGCGGGCGCGCCTCGTCGGGCCTCGACCGCTCAGCGGTCGGACCCTGCTCGTCTGGTGCGGCTGCTGCCACGGTCAGGACTTCGACCTCGGGCCGCCCCATCTGAAGTAGGCCGACCGCCCCAGCGGGCGCTAGCCCAGGAAGGCTGCCCACTGGCGTACGGCTGCATCCGCCCTGGTGGGAGGGCGGTCGCGGCGCCGGTGGTCCGCGCCCGGCGAGGCCGAGGGCGGACCACCGACGACGCAGCCGGTCAGCTGCAGCCGCTGGTGCTGCCGCAGGACTCGCAGACGTAGCAGGACCCGGCCGGGCGCATCTTGACCCCGCAGTTCATGCACAGCGGCGCGTCGGCCGCCCGGCCCTGCTGCGCCTCGAGCAGCTCCGTGGAGCTGTGCGGGGCGGCGACCGGCGTCGCGGTGAGCGGCACCGACGTCCGCATCTCCGCGACGGCGTCCGCGTCGGCCTGCTCGGGCGCGGCCGGTGCCGCGTACGAGCCGGCCACCGTGGCGGCGCGCTCCTCCGCGGTGAAGATGCCGAGCTCCTCGCGCTTCTCGTACGGCAGGAAGTCCAGCGCCAGCCGGCGGAACAGGTAGTCCATCACCGAGCTGGAGATGCGCACGTCCGGGTCGTCGGTCATGCCGGCGGGGTCGAAGCGCATGTTGGTGAACTTGCTGACGTAGGTCTCCAGCGGCACGCCGTACTGCAGCGCGATGCTGATGGCGATCGAGAACGCATCCATGACGCCGGCGAGCGTCGAGCCCTGCTTGCTCATCTTGACGAAGATCTCGCCGAGCTCGGAGCCCCGCCCGTCGTCGTCGTAGCTGTTGGCCGTCATGTAGCCCTCGGCGCCGGCCACGGAGAACGACACCGTCTCGCCGTGCCGGTTCTTCGGCAGCCGGCGACGGGTCGGCCGGGACTCGACTGCGCTCGACTTGGCCTCGGCCTTCGCAGCGCCCTTGAGGTCGGTCAGCGGCTGCCCGACCTTGCAGTTGTCGCGGTAGATCGCGACGGCCTTGAGGCCGAGCCGCCAGCCCTCGAAGTAGATCTTCTCGACGTCCTCGACGGTCGCCGTCTCGGGCAGGTTGACCGTCTTGGAGATCGCGCCGGACAGGAACGGCTGGGTCGCAGCCATCATCCGGACGTGGCCCATCGCGGCGATGGACCGCTCGCCCATCGCGCAGTCGAAGACCGAGTAGTGCTCGGGCTTCAGGCCGGGGGCGTCGACGACGTTCCCCTTCTCGGCGATGTGCTCGACGATCGCCTCGACGGTCTCCTCGGTGTAGCCCAGCGAGCGCAGTGCCGACGGCACGGTGTTGTTGACGATCTTCATGCTGGCGCCGCCGACGAGCTTCTTCATCTTCACCAGCGCCAGGTCGGGCTCGATGCCGGTGGTGTCGCAGTCCATCATCAGCCCGATCGTGCCGGTCGGGGCCAGCACCGAGGCCTGGGCGTTGCGCCAGCCGTTCTTCTCGCCGAGGGCGAGCGACTCCTTCCACGCCTTGCCGGCCAGGGCCAGCAGCCGCGCGTCGTCGGCGCCGACGGGGCGCACGGCGTCGTTGGCGGCGGCGTGCTTGCGCATCACGCGCTGGTGACCGGCTGCGTCGCGGGCGTAGCCGTCGTAGGCACCGACGATGCCGGCGAGCTCGGCGGACCGCTTGTAGGCGGTGCCGGTCATCAGGCTGGTGATGCCGGCGGCCAGCGTCCGGCCGCTCTCGGAGTCGTAGGCGTGGCCGGTGGCCATGAGCAGCGCGCCGAGGTTGGCGTAGCCGATGCCCAGCTGCCGGTAGGCGCGGGTGGTGTCGCCGATCGGCTCGGTCGGGAAGTCGGCGAAGCAGATGGAGATGTCCATCGCGGTGATGACCATCTCGACGACCTGCGCGAACCGGACGCCGTCGAAGCTGCCGTCCTCCCGGAGGAACTTCATCAGGTTGAGGCTGGCGAGGTTGCAGCTGGAGTTGTCCAGGCTCATGTACTCCGAGCACGGGTTGGACGCGGTGATCCGCCCGGCCTCGGGGTTGGTGTGCCAGTCGTTGATGGTGTCGTCGTACTGGATGCCGGGGTCGGCACAGGCCCAGGCCGCCTCGGCAACCTGGCGCCACAGCGCCTTCGCGTCGACGGTCTCGATGACGGCGTGGTCGGTGCGGGCGCGGAGGCCGAACTCGCCGCCCTCCTCGACCGCCCGCATGAACGTGTCGCTGACGCGGACCGAGTTGTTGGCGTTCTGGTACTGGACGCTCGTGATGTCGGAGCCGCCGAGGTCCATGTCGAAGCCCGCGTCGCGGAGCGCGCGGATCTTGACCTCCTCCTTGGCCTTGGTCTCGACGAACTCGACGATGTCGGGGTGGTCGATGTCCAGGACCACCATCTTCGCGGCGCGACGGGTGGCACCGCCGGACTTGATCGTGCCGGCGGACGCGTCGGCGCCGCGCATGAAGCTGACCGGGCCCGACGCCGTGCCGCCCGAGGACAGCAGCTCCTTCGCGGAGCGGATGCGGGAGAGGTTCAGGCCGGCGCCGGAGCCGCCCTTGAAGATCATCCCCTCCTCGCGGTACCAGTTGAGGATCGCGTCCATGGTGTCGTCGACCGCGAGGATGAAGCAGGCGCTGACCTGCTGCGGCGCGGCGGTGCCGACGTTGAACCAGACCGGGCTGTTGAACGAGAACACCTGGTGCAGCAGAGCCCAGGTCAGCTCGTGCTCGAACAGCGTCGCGTCCTCGGGCGAGGCGAAGTAGCCGTGCTCGGTGCCGGCGGCGACGTACCGGCCGACGACCCGGTCGATGAGCTGACGCAGGCTCCACTCGCGGGTCTCGCTGCCGACGGCGCCGCGGAAGTACTTCGTGGTGACGATGTTCGCGGCGTTGACCGACCAGTCGGCGGGAAACTCCACGCCGCGCTGCTCGAAGTTGACGCTGCCGTCACGCCAGTTGGTGAGGACGACGTCGCGGCGCTCCCACGTCACCTCGTCGTACGGGTGGACGCCCGCGGTGGTGTGGATGCGTTCGACCCGCAGCCGGGCGCGGGAACGACCGCGCTGGCTCGACGTCGGTCCGCTGACGGTCTCGGTCATGCGCTTCTCCTGATGTCCTGATGTCGTCCGAACGCCCTGGCGGGCGCTCGCAGTCCGGTGGTGGGTGGTGCTGCGCTGGGTGGTGCTGCGCTGGTCGTGCCGAGCAGGTGGTGCCGAGCAGGTCGTGCCGGTGCCGGCTGCGGGGTCAGCCATCGGGTCTGGGGTGCTCCACGAGCTCGTCGTCGCGCTCGTGGCGGAGCAGGGAGATCTCGTGCTCGAAGTCGGCGAGCGAGTCGAAGCCGCGGTAGACGGAGGCGAACCGCAGGTAGGCGACCTCGTCGAGCGCGCGCAGCGGGCCGAGGATCGCGAGCCCGACCTCGTGGGCGGGCACCTCGGCCCCACCGCCCGCACGGACGGCCTCCTCGACCTGCTGGGCAAGCCGCGCGAGGGCGTCCTCGTCGACCGGCCGGCCCTGGCACGCCTTGCGGACGCCCGCCGCGACCTTGGTGCGGCTGAACGGCTCGCTGACCCCGCTGCGCTTGACGACGTGCAGCGACACCGACTCGACGGTGCTGAACCGGCGGCCACAGGCCTGGCACTCGCGGCGGCGACGGATGACGACGCCCTCGTCTCCGTCGCGGCTGTCGATCACGCGGCTGTCACCGTCGCGGCAGAAGGGGCAGCGCACGTCGGTCACCTCGTTCCTGAGCCGCTGGGCGGAGGTCTGGCTGACGTCCGCGTCGTGCTTGTGGTCGCTGCTGTCGCTGCTGATGTCGTCGCCGTCGCAGCTGTCGTGGCTTGCGCCTGTGCATGTCCCTGTGGACGACGACGTGATCCCGGTGGACGAGCTGTGGGGACCGTGTTCACAACATGTGGAGGACTTACAGCGATGTAAGCACCAGATGCAGTGGTGGAAGGTATGCGCGTTCCACCCGCCGCGCAAGCCTTCCCGGCCCCGAACCGCGCTGTATTTTGCAAGCAGCGGACGCCGCACCCGCGCGGGTGATCAGGCCGGAACGGTCAACCGCTCGCCGACCTGCACGGATGCACCGTGCAGGTGGTTCATCGCGCTGAGCTGCGCGACGACACGCCGCGTGTCGTGGCTGGGCTCGACCCGGGCCGCGATGCTCCACAGCGTGTCGCCCGGCTGCACCACCAGCACGCGGGTGGCGGCCGACTCTGCGGCCGGGGCGTGGGAGACGTGGCCCAGGGTGAAGCCCACCACCAGCACCGCGACCAGCAGACCGAGCACGACCACGATCCGGCCACGACGCGTCAGCCGCAGCCGTCCGCCCGACCCCGACCGTCGCGACGGGGCCGTCGCGCTCCCGGACGTGCGCGGGGTCGCGGACGAGCGGCCGCAGCGGCGGGTGGCGGCGGGGATGGCGGCGGGCATCACGGTGGCGGTCGCCGGGCGGGTGGCCGTGGTGGTCGAGATGGTGCTCATGGGATCTCCTCGGGGAAGGATCTGGCGCTGGTCGCACCCTGGCGGGCAGGTCCGACACGAACGGATGTTCGATCGAACGTCTGTGCGATGTCTACCCGACGACTCCGACACAATCCAGCGACACGACCAACATTTTCGAACAGGTGTTTGATCGCGGTACGTCCGCTCGCTAGCGTCGCGGTCATGTCAGCAGCCCGCACGCCCCGATCCGCCGGCACGTCGACCCGCACCGCAACCCGTACCGCGACCGGCACCGCGGCCGGCACCGCGGCCGGCACGAAGACGGCGGACGTCGTCGACCTGCCCGACGGTCCCGCCGACGACTCCGGGCTCACCCCCCGGCAGCGGCGGGTGCTCGAGGTCATCCGCGAGGCGGTCAGCGC
>CAJCIY010000171.1 GCA_903970495.1 Candidatus Melainabacteria bacterium
ACCCGCCGCTCGCCACGGCGCCGTACACGGTGAGCAGGACGCCCATGAAGCACGGCGGCGCCGCGACCAGGACGCGCCCGGCCGGGTGCATCGCGGCCATGTTCCCGCCCATCACCGCGAACTGCCGCCAGGTGCCGCGTACGCCGTGGTCGATGCCGGGCAGACCGGAGTTGTGGACGATGCAGCAGTCCTCGAGCGGGCCGGCGGGGGCGTCGTCGAGTGCTGCGGCCGGCCGGTCGCAGCGCGCCGCGGCGGTGAGGCCGGCGGCGTCCGCCACCCGGGTCGGGGTGCCTGCGGCCGCCTGCTCCGCGACCCGGCGGTGCCGCGGCTCGGCGAGCAGCACGACGGGACCGCGGCCGGTGACCACCCGCCGCGCGAGGCGTGGGGTCCACGTGGGGTTGAGCGGCAGGTACACCGCACCCAGCCGCGCGAGCGCCCACCACAGCAGCAGCGCGTCCGGTGACAGGTCGTGCAGCACCGCGACCCGGTCGCCCCGTCGGACCCCGTCGGCCGCGAGTGCCGCGGCGATCGCCGCCGAACCCTCGAGGCAGTCGCGGGCGGTCAGGGCGGGGCCGTCGCCCCTGACGACGACCGGGTCCTCGTCGGGCCCGCGCCGGCGCAGGACGGCGGCGATCGACTCGTCATCCGGCATGGCGCACTGTGGCAGGAGGGATTGACGTCGTCAAACATCAGACAAATACTCTCGGGATCCGTCGGCAGCGCCGCCGCCGTCCCCGGCACGTCCGCACGACCCGAGAGGGGTACGCATGACCCGGTACGACCTGCTGGTCGAGGGCGGCCTGGTGCACCTGCCCGGCAGCGGGCTCACCCCGGTCACCCTGGCGGTCAGCGGCGGCGTCGTCGCCGCGATCGTGGCCCCCGGTACGGCACTCGACGCGGACCGCCGGCTCGACGCCACCGGCAAGGTGGTGCTGCCGGGCGCGATCGACGGCCACATCCACCTCGGCAGCGACATCACCGTGCCGAAGGAGGCCGAGGAGGTCGCGACCGAGACGCGGGCCGCCGTCAGCGGCGGCGTCACGACGGTGCTCGGCTACCTGATGTCGGCGCAGCCGTACGAGGAGCTGTTCGACGCGACGATGAAGGTCTTCGCCGAGGCCGCGTACTGCGACTTCGGGGTGCACTTCGTCCTCGGCACCGCGCACCACCTGGAGATGCTGCCGCGCTACGTCGAGGAGCTCGGCGTCTCCACGTTCAAGTTCTTCATGAACTTCAAGGGCGACGAGGGCAGGTACCTCGGACTGCCGGGCAACGACGATGGCTTCCTGTACGCGCTGATGCGCGCCGCCGCCGCGGCCGGCGCGATGGTCAACCCGCACACCGAGAACATCGAGGTCGTCTGGACGACGCGCGAGGAGGCGCGGCAGGACCCGCCCGACGACCCGCTGGTCGCCTGGGGCCGGTCGCGGCCGCCGCTCGCCGAGGCGGAGGCCGCGGGGCGCGCGGCACTGTTCGCCGAGCAGTTCGGCACCTCGACGCTCACGGTCCACGTCAGCTCCGCGCTCGCGCTGCGCGCCCTGGTCGAGCGCCGCCGCACCGGGCCGGGGGTGTTCATCGAGACCTGCCCGCACTACCTCCTGCTCGACGAGGACTGCGGCGTCGGCACGTACGGCAAGGTGAACCCGCCGCTGCGCACGGCCGCCGACCGCGAGGCGCTGTGGGCGGCGATCGCCGACGGCACGATCGACGTCGTCGGCTCCGACCACGTCCCCCGGCCGTACCAGGCCAAGGAGAAGGACATCTGGACCGCGTCGGCGGGCTTCCCCGGCGTCGAGACCCTGCTGCCGCTGATGCTGTCGGAGGGGCACGTGAGGCGCGGCGTCCCGCTCGACCGCATCGTCGACCTGGTCTCGACGACGCCGGCGAAGCTGTTCGGCCTGTACCCGCGCAAGGGCGTCATCGCCGTCGGGGCCGACGCCGACCTCGCCGTCGTCGACTTCCGGGAGCCGACCACGCTCAGCTGGGACGGCACCGTCTCCGCCGCGTCCTACACCCCGTACGACGGGCTGGAGCTCGCCTGCACGGTCACCGACACCGTCGTGCGCGGCGAGGTCGCCTACTCCGCCGGCGTGGCCGCGGCGACGCCGACCGGTCGCTACGTCCCGCGCCCGGCGAGCGGCCTCACCGCACTGAGGGAGGTGCGCGATGGGTTCCAGTCCGTGGGCCGGGGTGGTCTCTGAGGACGACGAGGCACGCTACGAGGCGGCCGGCTTCGGCCGTCCCGGCGGGCTCGGGCGCACGCCGGCGCTGCTGATCATCGACGTCCAGTACCGCACGGTGGGGAACTCGCCGAAGCCGTTCTACGACGCGCTCGAGGACTACCGGACCGCCTGCGGCGACGTCGGGTGGGCGGCGGTCGACCGCATCGCCGAGCTGCTCGCGGTGTTCCGCGGCAGGGGTTGGCCGGTGCTCTACCCGTACGTCGCCCCGAAGGTGTCGCACGACGGCGGCCGGCTGGCCGGCAAGGTGCCCGCGATCATGGGGGTCCCGGAGCGCGGCTACGACTTCGTGGCGGAGGTCGCCCCCGACGCCGCGTCGATCACGCTGCCGAAGAAGCACCCGAGCGCCTTCTTCGGCACCCCGCTCGTCAGCCACCTCATCGACCTCGGCGTCGACACCCTCGTCGTCACCGGCTGCACGACCAGCGGGTGCGTGCGCGGCACCGTCGTCGACGCGTTCGCCTACAACTTCCGCGTCGCCGTGGCGCACGACGCCGTGTACGACCGCACCGAGACCGTGCACAAGGTGAACCTCTTCGACATGGCGCAGAAGTACGCGGACGTCCTCGGCACCGCCGAGCTGATCACCGCGCTCGAGGCGCTGTGACGCGGGGCCGAGGCAGGTGACGAACCGGGTCGTCGAGCTGCTCACCGCGGCGCGTGCCGCGTCGTCGCCGCTCGTGCTGCCCGGCGCCGCCGACGCGATCACGGCGCTGCTCGTCGAGCAGATCGGCTTCGAGGCCGTCTACCTCACCGGCGCGGGGCTGGCCAACGCCCGCTTCGGCATCCCGGACGTCGGGCTGACCACGGTCACCGAGCTCGTCTCGCACGTGGCCGCGGTCGCCGACGTCGTGTCGATCCCGATCGTGGCCGACGCCGACGCCGGCTTCGGCAACCCCGTCAACGTGCGCCGGACGGTGCGCGCGCTGGAACGCGCGGGGGCCGCCGCCGTGCAGCTCGAGGACCAGGTCGAGCCCAAGCGGTGCGGGCACTTCGCGGGCAAGGACGTGATCCCGGCGAGCGACATGGTGCACAAGATCGAGGCCGCGGTCGACGCCCGCACCGGTGACCTGGCCGTCATCGCGCGTACCGATGCCTGCGCCGTGGCGGGGATCGACGAGGCGCTGGACCGGGTGCGCCGCTACCGCGACGCGGGGGCGGACGTCCTCTTCGTCGAGGCGCCACGGACGACTGACGACCTCGAGCGCATCCCCCGCGAGGTCGACGGTCTGCACCTGGTCAACCTGGTCGAGGGCGGCGCGACGCCGCTGCTCGGCCGCGAGGAGCTCGGGACCCTGGGGTACGCCGCCGCGCTCTACGCCAACTCCGCCCTGCGCGGCGCCGTGCTCGGCGCGCGCCGGGTCCTCGCGTCGTTGCGCGCCACCGGCTCCACGGCGGACGTCGCGTCCGAGATGATCACCTGGGACGAGCGACAGGACCTCGTGGCCAAGGGTTTCTACGACGCGTGGGGGCAGCGCCACTCCGGCTGACGGTGACCCGCGTGACCGCTCCGGAGCCGGGTAACGCCGCGGCATGACGGCCGTCTCGCGGGTGGATGCGTTCCAGCGCCGACACCGTCGGGTCGGCTTCCCGCTCGCGGTGCTCTACAAGTTCGTCGACGACCAGGGCAGCTACCTCGCGGCGCTGATCACCTACTACGGCTTCCTGTCGATCTTTCCGCTGCTGCTGCTGTTCACGAGCGTCCTGGGGTTCGTGCTGCGCGGCGACCAGCACCTGCAGCAGCAGATCATCAGCTCGGCGCTGGGCCAGTTCCCGGTCGTCGGCCGAGACCTCGCCACCGGTCGGCTCGGGGGCAGCACGCTGGGCGTGGTGGTCGGCGTCCTCGGCTCCCTGTACGGCGGCCTCGGTGTCGCGCAGGCCGGTCAGAACGCGATGAACGTCGCGTGGGCGGTGCCGAAGAACAGCCGGCCCAACCCGTTCAAGGCCCGCGGCCGCAGCCTGCTGCTGCTCGCCACGGTCGGCCTCGGCGTGCTGGGCACGACCGTCGTCGCCGCGATCGGGACGACCGCCCGGGCGTTCGGCGCCGACCTCGGCGGCGGGTCGCAGGTGCTGGTCCTGATCGGGTCGGTCGTGCTCAACGTCCTCGTCTACTGGGTCGCGTTCCACATCGCGACCGGGGTCGACGTCGGCTGGCGCACGCTGCTGCCGGGCGCGGTCCTCGGCGGAATCGGCTGGCAGGTGCTGCAGACCGTCGGCACCGCGTACGTGCGCCATGTGGCGAACACCGCGGCGGTGACGAAGGGCAGCGCGTCGTCCTCGACCACGAACGACACCTTCGCGCTCGTGCTGGGCCTGATCGCGTTCATCTACCTCGGCGCGCTGATCACGGTGATCGCGGTCGAGGTCAACGTCGTCCGCGCGAAGAAGCTCCACCCGCGGTCGCTGCTGACGCCGTTCACGGACGCCGTCGAGCTCACGCCGGGCGACGAGCGCACCTACACCGACGCGGCGAAGGCCCAGCGGAACAAGGGGTTCGAGGAGGTCGACGTCCGCTTCCTGCCCCGGTCGCCCGATGGGGGCTGACCCATCGCGTGCCACACTGGAGGCCTAGGGCCCGCCGCGGACCTGTCCCGACGTCTGCTCCCGCGCCGCTCATGACACGAGCTGCAGGTGGCTGACCGTGCGTCGTGCCGGAGCACCGAGATCCCGGCTGGCATGACCGATCCCCAGGGCATCGACCCGCAGGAGACGTCTGCCCAGCTCGTCATCCGCGTCGAGGACCCGACGGCCCAGACCTGGCGGATCGACTGCACCACGTGCGGCACGCTCCTCGGCCACGGCCTGCGGGCGGGCGAGATCGGCGGGAACGTCACGGCCGCGATCCGGCACCGCTGCCTGATGCCGGCCAACGGGCACAGCAGCGCGCACTGAATGGCGCAGCCACGGGCAGCGGCCACGGATCTGACCGAGTCGGCCGAGGACACCGCGCAGGACCAGCGAGCGTCCCTCCGCGACTCCAGGGCGGTGGGCCGTGACGTCGCGGCGGGGG